>CAZOSQ010000255.1:0-5478 GCA_964582245.1 uncultured Bacteroidales bacterium
GGGCCGAGGAAGCTTTATTTGCATTAGTTCCTTGCGACCTGGGAAATAAAAAACTTTCTGTTGCGGGACTTTTGAAAGAAGGTATTTCAAAATATACAGGATGGAAAGAAGAGGAAAAACTTTTTGAATTAGGAGAGTTATTACCTGTTTCATCTTTCGAAAATCAAGGACTAGATTCCATTTTACTCGATGATTATCCCTCAAACATGGTGAAGGGTAAGATGCGTTTAAGCCTAGAAAGCATGAGCTTTTTTTCCACGGGAAAAGGCAATGAAAAAATCAATTATGGAAAGATCATGCATGAACTTTTTTCAGGTATAGATACTGCAAGTGATTTGGAGAATGCTATAGATATGTTAATCTTCAAGGGTAAACTGATAGGTTCAGAAAAGGAAAAATACATGGGTTACATGAAAGAATTATTGGATGACCCGACTGTGAGTGATTGGTTTTCTGGTAACTGGGAAGTAAAGAATGAAGCGGAAATATTGTTGCCGGGGAACAAGATTGGCAGACCTGACCGTGTAATGGTCAAAGATAAAACAGCTATAGTTGTAGACTACAAGTTTGGGGAAGAACATGATATTCACCACGAACAGGTTAAGCAGTATGTATTTTACATCCAAATGATGGGATATGAACAAGTAGAAGCATATCTTTGGTACGTGGATAAAGGGAAACTAGAAAAAGTACATTAATTTTGCTTGACAGGTTAAAATAATGTAATTAAATCCTTAGTTGATAAGTCATAATTACATGAATATTTAGTTTTTCTGTCAAAAAATAATAAACATGAATTACCCTTGGGGACATAACAGGAGGTTTAACGCTTACTCGAACTACTTCAAGAACCTTTTTGGAAAAAGAATACAAAAAGTCAGCATCAATGCTGGCTTTACCTGTCCAAATAGGGATGGGAGTATATCAACCGGTGGATGTACCTTTTGTAATAATGAAGCATTCAATCCGTCTTACTGCGAATCAAGTAAAAGCGTGGCTCAACAAATTGGGGAAGGAATTGCTTTTCATGAGAAACGGTATGGGAATGTTGCGGGATATTTAGCTTATTTCCAAGCATATTCTAATTCGTATGCTTCCTTGGAAAAGTTAAAGGAATTATACGAGGAGGCCTTGGTACATCATAAGGTTATAGGTTTGGTAATCGGTACGCGCCCTGATTGCATGGATGAGGAAAAATTAAGTTATATTTCTTATTTATCAAAGAGAAAGTACATGGTAGTGGAATATGGAGTGGAGTCTTGTTATAACAAAACTTTAGAACGGGTTAACCGGGGACATTCTTTTGAAGAATCGGAACGGATGATTCATTTAACGGCTGAAAAAGGAATTCATACCGGGGCTCATTTTATCATGGGTTTGCCGGGAGAAACTCGTGAAATGATGCTCCATACCGCGGGAATTATTTCACGTATGCCTATGGAAACGGTGAAATTTCACCAGTTGCAGATCATGAAAAATACTCCAATGGCCGAAGAATATGTTAAAAATCCGGGAGAATTCCATTTATTCGGGCTTGAAGATTACGTGGATTTTTTTGTGGATTTTTTAGAGAGATTATCACCCCGCTTGATTATCGAACGTTTTGCCGGGGAGGCTCCCCCGCGACACTTGGTAAATCAAGTTTGGAAAGTTCGGAACTATGAATTAATCAATATGCTTGAAAAAAGATTGGAAGAAAGAGGTACTTGCCAAGGAAAATTTTATAAAGAATAAAAAGCATGGTATTCAATATTAAGAAAATTGAATATTTTTAAAACTAATTAATGATTTTTTTTTGAAATAGGCGGATAAGAAAATAATTGAATGGCAGATAAAAATAAAACATTCTTAAAATACTTAACAGGATATCTTTATAAGAAATACGATAACAGGTTATCAAGTATTTGCTTGGTTTTCCCCGGTAAAAGAGCTGCCGTTTATTTCCGTAAATATCTTTCTGATATAACCCGCGGTCCCATTTGGTCACCTTCATTTTATACCATAAATGAATTGCTAAAGAAAATATCCGGCCTGCAAGTTGCAGATAACCTGTACTTAATAACTGAGTTGTATAAAATATTCACCAGTGAAAAGAAATCAACCGAGAGCTTTGATAACTTTTATCCCTGGGGACAAGTCATATTAAATGATTTTGATGAGATAGATAAATACTTGGTTGATCCGGTTAAAATATTCACTAACATATCTGCTATCAAGGAAATAGATGTTCTTTTTCAACATTATACCGAGGAACAAGTAAAAGCCATTAAAGAGTTTTGGGTGAATTTTGATCCGGGTAAAACATCCCGTGAGAAGGAAGAATTTCTCAATACATGGAAAGTATTGAATCCAGTTTATACTAAATTTAAAGAGATACTGCTCTCTAAAAATTGGGCATACGAGGGCATGTTATATCGGAAAGTTGCCGAGGATATAAAAGCAGGTGATCAACTTCCCTTATCATTTTATCGATACATATTCGTGGGATTCAATGCTCTTAACCAGGGGGAAAAAGTTTTCTTTGATTATTTATTGAGGAACGATAAAGCTGATTTTTTTTGGGATTATGACGATTATTACCAAGAAAAGGAAACCCATGAAGCTGGCCGATTTACAAGGCAGAACATAAAAAAGTATCCTCCCCCCAAGGATTTTCGATTCAATTCGAATAATCTTACAAGGCCGGGGAAAAATATTAAAATAATCAATGCCCCTACCGCTACCAGTCAAGTAAAAATTATACCTAAGCTACTTGGAGATATATCGCGGGGGGAGCCACATGATTATACAGGAACTGCTATTATCCTGGCAGATGAAAAATTGTTGGTTCCCGCTTTACATTCTTTGCCCGGAAATGTTCAGGATATTAATATTACCATGGGTTACCCATTACAATATACACCTGCCGACAGTTTATTGAAGCATTTTTTATCCCTTCAAAAAAATAAAAAAATACAGGAAGGGCAGGTTTATTTTTACCATGAGGATGTAATTTCACTATTAAATCACCCATATATTAACTTTATTGATATCCAGGGATGCGAAGAAGCGAAAACTGGAATAATGGAAAAAAACCTGGTTCTTGTACCCACGGTTTTTTTTGGTGATAGTCCCCTGTTCCGGAAATTATTCTGTCATGTGAAGGATTACAAGGAGTTTTCACAATACTTGCAAGAAGCACTTTTTTTCGTCTATTCCCATTTTTCATCTTTCGATAATATTGAATCGGAATCCCTGTTGGACAAGGAATTTACATACCAAATTTTTACAGGAATAAGAAGATTAGAAGAAATGCTCCAGTTTTTAGAGGATGATTTTAAAAAGAAAAACATCCAAGTTAGCTTAAACACTTATGCCAAAATACTGAATAAAATTATTCGAGATAAAAGTGTTCCTTTTATCGGTGAACCATTAAAAGGTATACAGGTAATGGGGATTTTGGAAACTAGGTTGCTCGATTTTGAAAATGTTATCATGTTATCAGTCAATGAAGGGATTTTACCTAAGGCGATGGAGGGGAATAGTTTGATACCGTATAACCTAAGAAGGGGCTTTGGCTTACCAACTTACGAGGAACATGATGCCATTTTTGCATATTATTTTTACAGGATCATACAAAGAGCCCATAATATTCAACTGGTATATAGTTCAAAAAATACTGGTATGGCCTCTGGTGAAATGAGCAGGTTTCTTTACCAGTTGAAATATGAAGGAAATTACGAGGTAAAAGAAAAGAACGTGGTTTTTGATATCAAAAATTCCATTCAGAAAGATATATGCATTGAAAATTCTGCTGAAGTCAAAAACATTTTAGATACCTTTTTACAACAAGGGTATCTTTCTCCTAAAGCAATTAACACTTATTTGGATTGTTCTTTAAAATTTTATTTTAGGTATGTAGCAGGTTTACAAGAGCCAAGAAAAATTACCGGAGAGATTGACCATGCGGTTTTCGGCGTGTTAGTTCATGAATCTTTGAAAGAAATATATTCGCCATATTTAGGCAAAATTTTGACCCCTGAAATACTGAAAGGATTGCTCAATGCCGAAAACCAAATGGAACAAATTGTCAGTATGGTATTTACCAGGGAGTTTTTTAAAGACCACCAGGTGAGTGAGTTAAAAGGAAGGAATAGGATTGTCATTGAAATTGTGAAAAAGTATCTTCGTGAACTTGTTACCTTGGATTCTTTAATGGCGCCTATCCAGTTAGTGGGCTTAGAAGAGTCATATAAAATGGAGCTTCCGTTTTTATTTAACGGGCAGGAAAAATCTATTCTCGTGGGAGGGCAAGTCGATCGAATTGATAGAGTGAAAGATACCACTAGGATCATTGATTATAAAACAGGGAAGAGCAAAAACAAGATTTATCATATCTCGGATTTATTTGCCAAGGAAAATGAAAAAAGAGATATTGCTGCTTTCCAAGCCATTTTATATGCAATATGTTTTAATAAAAAAACGGGAGGAAAAGAAAAAGTTGTCCCGGGGTTGTATTATTTACGTAACCTTTTTGGTGAAAAATTCGATTATACAATTAAAATTGGCAAGGAAAGCATACTGGATCTTTCAATCGTGGAAAACGATTTCCTGGAATTATTATCAGGTGTAATAAAAGATATTTTTGATGAGAACATCAATTTTAAGCGTGCTGAAAACAAGGGGATGTGTCAATTTTGCGAGTACAAGAAAATATGTCACCGATGATAAATGCTGGTGATAATCATTAATTATTCTATTCATTACCTAATGATTAAAAATACAGGTTTTTGAAAAATACGAAGTTGACATTAAAAAAATTAAATATACCACCTCTAGGGGAAATGTATATCCGGGAACGGCTGACCTCTCTTTTAAAGTGACCCGGTTTGGGAAAGGAAAAGTGGATTTTCATTTTGCGATTTCGGGAATGGCGATATTTCTTTTGAAAGAACCGAATTCAACCAAGGTGATGTTGATTTCAAAGCAGTGGAATTTAACGAGGGAAAACTTAATTTTAACAGGGCCATATTTGGCAATGGAGACGTATCATTTGAAGGAAGCCAGGTAAAAGGGGAAAAAGTGTTATTCAAAAAATCAGAATTTGGAAAAGGCATGGTTGATTTCCAGGGAATAGAATATGATGAAGCTGAACTAATTTTTGATTATGCAAATTTTGGAGAAGGAGAAATATCTTTTCATAATGGAAGGTGCAAATTATTGTCTTTGAAATCTTGCCATATTTGATTATTATCTTGATCTTAGGCTTACCGAATGTAAGTACTTGGATTTATCTGATATTATTGCCAGGGATATAATTGATATGACTCCTTATGATTCCAAGTTGAACATTGAAGTATTACCGGTTTGAAGTTACTAGGCCGTTTTTATTTTGATTGGAATTTAAACAAGGTGAAAAAAATGATTTACTCACAAGGTGAAGAAACTTCTTATTGGAATAAGGCAGAGCAATTCCGTGTTTTTGAAGGAAAATTTTAA
>CAZOSQ010000256.1:0-5472 GCA_964582245.1 uncultured Bacteroidales bacterium
ACTCTATGAATTACAAAAGATTATGAATATTTCTTAACTAAACGACATTGAATCAATAGTAGTGAAATTTCACGTTAGGAATTTTTTACCCGCACGAGATTTAACTGCTATACCCGGCCAAAAAATACCAGGATCCAAACTCAAACCCTTATTTCTTTATCCCTTCCCTTGGAATGGATGGGCGATCAGGGCCAATGGTTTCAAGATTATTTTTTGCTTTTTACCTTGTATCCCCCCATCTAGTGTCTTGTCAATGATAAAGCGTCCTGACGTT
This sequence comes from uncultured Bacteroidales bacterium, assembly GCA_964582245.1. Lineage (GTDB taxonomy): Bacteria > Bacteroidota > Bacteroidia > Bacteroidales > CAZOSQ01 > CAZOSQ01. Next base: position 275 of record CAZOSQ010000256.1, read on the forward strand.
TCAGCCACTACGCCGGGTTGAAGGTAAATCTGATGCGCTTTAATACATGTGATGCGTCACTAGTCTATGTCTTCAATAAGAAAGAAATTAAAATTTGGTTCAAGTGTTTTTCACTTGGACCTTCAGGGCATGAGGGTAAAATAAATAATCCGATTTCTAGATCGGATACCAATGATTACTAATAATAGGAGATTGTTTTACCGGCATTTTTAAATATTGATTTACGCGAAGAATGATTATATTTGTTTATCCCGGGTTGTTAAGAGATAATTAATGAATAAGGATTAAAATGGGGTAACCCGCTTGAATAGTTGAAATGATAAAAATTTATATAATATCATGAAAACCATAATTATTCTATACTTACTCTTAATTTGTTCCATCACGCAATCACAAAGTGATAATGAAGAAATAAAAAAAGTTTTTACTTCTTATCGTAATTTGATTGAACAAAAGAAATATGATGAAGCATTTGATTATTACCACGAGGGTTTTCTTAAATACGTTCCCAAGGAAGATTTAAAGAAGCAATTCACCAATATGAATAGCAGCGACAAGTTTGAATATAAGGTTACAGGTTCAAAGCTGGTATTTATATCATCCATTTTGACAAAAGATACCATGAAATATGCTTATTTAAAGTATGGGGCTCTTTATCTATATACTCTAAATAAGAACTTGGATCAAGGTGAAGTTGAGAAGATCAAAACGTTATTTGAAAATCAATATGGTGAAGACTATTCTTATCATGAACAAAAAAGAGAAATATCTTTTTACAAGGAGCAAGAACTCATAGCCTTAAATGATGATAACTGGAAGTTTATTCCTAATAAGAAAAAACGGGTTCCTTACATGTCCAATTGGGTACCCGGGGAAATATTTAACATGTTAATGGTCATTAAAGATGGAGAAAACAAGCTGGAAAGCGACTAAATATGAATAATTAAAACTAGTTTTTCATGGTTAAGAACACGAAATTAATGGAAATGGCAAGTGACTCACTTGATGGAAAATGGGGATTGGCAATTGGTACCATGGTTGTTTACATGGTAATCAGCATATCTATTCAAACTATTCCAATGGGATCAGTGGCTTGGTTAATTGTGGGTGGCCCTTTTTCCCTAGGGGTTGCCATATTTAGTTTGTCTATTTCGCGAAACCAGGAGGGTAAGTTGGAACAGATTTTTTATGGATTTAATAATTTCACTACCACCCTGGGTGCATATTTACTTATGATCCTTTATATTTTTTTATGGGCACTCTTGTTGGTGATTCCCGGGATTATGGCAGCCTTATCCTACTCGATGATTTTTTATATCATAGCTGACGAACCAGGTATTGGGGCAAAGGCCGCTTTAGATAAAAGCAAAAATATGATGTATGGTTATAAATGGAAATTATTCGGCTTGTGGCTCATGTTTTTGGGGTTAGCCTTAATTTGTGTATTAACCCTTGGCATCGGTTTTCTATGGTTTATCCCGTTTGTTAATGTTACCATGGCCAAATTTTATGATGATGTAAAATTGGAAATAGCAGCTGGGAATATTTAATTACCCTACCTTGAAATAGCTGTTGTGTTTACATTTTTTGAACCTTTATAATTCTCCCGAAATGTCTTGGCTTATTCAACCTGCTCATCATTTTTGGTGCCCTCATTTAGTTTATGAAAACTTCCTGTTCCATTCAAGGATGATACAACGGGTAAAATAAATTAAAAATCACCGCTTAACACCCAAGTTAAGCGGGGATCTTTATATTTAAGTTTGTTTCTAAATTTGTTTGACCCCTCGTTCTGCCGTTGGCTGTAGCCTTTGGCGGGGGTTGAAAGAAAACCAGGGAGTGTAGCGTTTAAAAAGAAAAATTGTTTAAATTTCTACCTAGGAGTAACTTATATTCTCAGTAAACAGGGTTATCCTGATGTCCTGGTTGATCAATTGAAGATTGAGGATGTGCCGGACACATAGATAAATCTACTAATACTTACCCTTGTACCATCAAGTTACATCCCCTCGTATCGCTTTGATCAAAACGACCCAGGACATCGAATGTGCCGTCCTTGTTTACCCGGCCCAGGTCGCTTGTTTGGATAAAAGCGCAAGAATGGATATTGGCCAGGTCAATGATATTGATTCCACCGGTACGACCTGCCGGGATAAAATTATACGGATCGTAGGGGTCACGGGTAAGGATTTTCATCCAGGGCGGGGACTGGAATTTTCCCTCACCTAGGCAATAAGCTTGGGAAAGAAGTTCTGTCATCCCGTACTCCGAATAGATTTTATCAACACCAAACCGATATTCCAGGATTTCGTGCAATTCTTCCCGGGTGATTTCTTTTTTCCTTCCCTTCATGCCCCCGGTTTCCATCACAAGTGTATTTTTTAATTGGAAATTATACTTTTCAGTAAAATCGAGTAAGGCAAAACTCACACCCAGCAAGAGGGTTTTTTCCCCATCTCGTTCCAGTTCAATAATTTTTTTAGAGAGATCCTCGTGGTTGTGCATGTAAAATCCACTGTTTTTTCTGTTTGATATCTTGATCAGTTTATCTACCATGTACACGAGTGAGGAACCTGTTCTTTCAAGGTAAGCAGGTAATAGGGCCAGTACATTATATTGCTTGATACTGCCAAAAAAATGTTCAAATCCCCTCGTAAAACTTTGTTCATACAATCCGGGATCCGTCACGTAATGCTTGCTTACCTCCATGTCAGTGGTACCGCTGCTGGTAAAAATCATTTTTTCTTGATCCGGGCCGGTAAGAATTTTACGAGATTTGAAAAACTCGATAGGTAAAAAGGGAATATCTTCTAAAGTTTCAATATTGGATGGTTTCTTATCCCGTAAATCGACAAATTCACGGTAGGTAGGATTATAATTATATTGGTAATTGAAAATTTCCAATGCTTTTTCAAGAAAATCAGCATGGTTTTCGAGAGAGAATATGTCATTTGCCGGGTACATATAACAAAGGTAAGGGATTTATTTTTATTGGAACGTAAATTTCTTAACGAGAATATTCATAAAATTTATAAGGGAAAATACATTTGATGAAAGATAATTCGTCAATATGGATTGGAAAGATATGGTAACACAAAAGTACCTGCATTATCACGTATGGCATCTCTACTTTGCTCTCTATTCCTGGGGTATTTATACTTTTAAAACCTTTAATACATTTAACCCTCGCCCATGCTTAAATGCATTTCCTCACCGTATCATTTATTTAATAATAAGGTTGTAAATCCAACCCTTCTTCCCAATAATTGTATACTGCCAGTCATTAAACCAGTTAATCCATTCCATACCTGAGTCTTGATCGGTCATATCACCGGCAAAAATTATAGCATGGGGTCGTAATTTAGCCACCATTTTATTGGCTTTTTGCCTGGTAGTTTGATTGATTCTTGAATCTCCTCCAGCAATGATAGACAAAGGTTCTTTTGGGTCATTTGGAAATGTTTTAAACCAGAATCGTTCACTTGTGCCTTCAGAATCCTTAATGATAAAATAATAAGCAGTTGCAGGTTTTAATCCAGATAGATCCACGAAATGGTTTTTCATTGATTTATAATAAATCTGCTTGCAAGGTATTTCTCTCCAAGTATATTTGGTATAGTCCGTGCCATGATCAATAGTATCGTAATATAATATGTCTTTTGAGCCACTTGATTGATCTCAACCAACAGTGACAGTGGAGGATGGATTGTCTTGTAATATTAAACTAAATCGTTGAGATATTGTATAGGATTTAGAAAAAAGAAAAATTATTTTTTGAAAAATTTCTTTTGGAATGTTAAAATAATCAAAACACCGATGGTAATGGAAGAATCAGCTATGTTAAAAACCGGCCGGAAGAATTCAAAATGTTGACCTGCTTTGAAAGGAAACCATTCGGGATACCTTCCTTCAATAATAGGAAAATAAAGCATATCCACGACATGTCCTTTCAGTAAACTGGTATATCCACCGCCTTCCGGGAGAAATTCTGCCACCTGGTTCAGACTGCTAGAGAAAATTACACCATAAAAGATACTGTCAATTATATTTCCTACAGCACCCGCAAATATTAAGGCCATGCTCAGAACCAACCCCGGGTGGGAGTTATGTTTAATCAAACTGCGAATGTAGAAAGCAATTAAAACTGCTGCTACCATTCTGAACAGGGTTAAAATGATTTTACCCGTATCACCTCCAAATTCCCAGCCGAAGGCCATACCAGGGTTTTCCGTGAAATGAATAATAAACCAATTTCCAAATACAGGGATATTTTGGCCTAATTCCATGTTAGTCTTGATCCAAATTTTAACAACTTGATCAATTAAAAGAACAACAAAAATCAATAAAATTGATTTTTGAACTAAGGAAAGCTTTTTCAATTTTTATTTTCTTTTATCTATTTAGAACAAAAATAACAAAAAAAGAAAATGACTGGAAAAAAATCCAATCATTTTACTTTGTAGAATAAAAAATATTTTATTTACTGTTGACTTTCTTTGGCATCAATACTCAAAGTAGCATGAGGAACTGCCCTAAGTCTTTCCTTGGGGATTAGTTTCCCGGTAACCCTGCATACGCCATAAGTTTTGTTCTCGATTCTTACCAAGGCGGCTTGAAGATGTTGAATGAATTTTTGTTGCCTTTGGGCCAACTTTCCTGCTTCTTCCTTGGATAAAGTAGCAGCTCCTTCTTCCAATATTTTAAAAGTTGGAGAAGTATCTTGTGTGTCATTGCTCCCATTTTGGGTAATGGCACTTTTCAACAAATCATAATCAGTCTTGGCCATTTCAAGTTTCTTCATAATGATTTCCCTGAATTCCTCGAGCTCTTCGTCTGAATACCTAGTTTTTTCTCCCATGATAATTAAGTTTTATGAAAGTATTCTCATACTTCTATTTTATATTTTATTAACTTTTATTAACGTCTTAATGTTCTCATCTATTTCAATCATCCTTGCATTTTCTTCTGAAAGATGGTCTACCAATAGAATTTTATTTGCTAAAGTTTGGGTGCTGATATAGTTCCTGTGCCTTTCAAAAGATTGATTAATAGCTTCCTCTTTTTGAATTTCTACATCAATTTTATCAGTCACGTCAACCCCACTATCTTTCCTCAAATTCTGGATTCTATTTACAACTTCCCTAGCTATACCATCGTTTCTTATTTCTTCATCGACAGTTACATCAAGGGCAACTGTT
>CAZOSQ010000257.1:0-5469 GCA_964582245.1 uncultured Bacteroidales bacterium
AGTATTAATACGGCTGTTGATAAAATAAGAATCCTATTTTTCTTCTTGTCAATAGCCCAATTCAAAGTTTTCCTGTAAGGGCCTTCTATAAATTTTTTTAACCATCTTATAAAAAATTTTTCTTTTTTGCCCGGGGTTCCGCTGGGAGGGTTCTTTCTAGGTTTAAAAGTCAGTCCAGCGATCATTGGGGTTAATGATAATGCAATTAGCAATGAAATAGACAGGGTGGCAAATATCGTAACCGGTAAACTGCGGATGAAATCACCAGCTTTTTCAGGCATGAGGATAATGGGAACGAAAGCGAGTAGCGTGGTAACCGTGGCACTTACCACCGGCCATCCTATTTCTGAAGCTCCTAGGAGAGCTGCTTTCATGGGTTTATTTCCCATACGTATAAACCTGTTGATGTTTTCTATCATCACGATGGAATTGTCCACCAGGAGCCCGAGTGCCACCACCAAGCCCGCTATGGAAATTTGTTCTAGCCCGAACCCGAAAAGGTTCACGAATCCAAGGCCAATGATGATGGATAAGGGGATAGCTACCACGACCACCAGGGTCGAATAAGCGTTTAGTACCAGGAATACGACCAGTCCCACGATGATGATTCCTTGCAGCAAATTGATTAAGAATCCATTGATTTTTTGATCAACTTCTTCTATTTGGTCAAACACGTGATACAGGGAAAGATCATTATCCAAAGAATCTTTAAATTTTATAAGTACTGGCTCTAATTCTTTTTTTATTTTAAATATATTCAGGCCTTCTTTCTGTTTAACACCTATAAAAATTGCTTTTTGCTGGTTATACCGGGCCAGGTATTTTGGGTCTTCATATTGGTAATCTATTTGGGACACGTTATGCAAGTAGATTAGGTTTCCTTGGTAAGACCTGATTACCGTATTCCCTATTTCTTCTAAGCTTTGATAAGAACCACTAGTCTTTATTCCGAAGCTTTTGGTACCCGCTTTTATTTCTCCTCCGGGCACATTGGCGTTGTTACTCCTGATGGCATCGGCAATATCTTCAACTGATATGTTCATTCCTGCCATTTTTTCAAAGTCCAAGGATATCCTAACTTGTTGATCAGGGCAAGCTTCGATATCTACCTTGCGTATGCCCGGTACCTTGGTAATCTCGTCCTTTAACTTTTCGGCTTGTTTTTTCATGGTATTATATTCGACGTTATCGCCCACCAAGGCTAGTTGCAGCATGTTAACATCAGAAGATTTTAACTGCATCATTCGTAATTCAAGGATATCCGGGGGTAAATCATCTCGTACCATGTTGACGGTCCTGACCATTTCATCGTACTTGTCATTTGCATTGGTGGTATATTCAAATTCCACCGAAATAACTACCAAGCCATCGGCCAACTTGGTGGAAATTTTCTTGATGTTTTCTAACTCGTTAATAGCATCTTCCAAGGGGGAAGCGACCAATTCTTCCATATCCACCGGGTTGGCACCAGGATATATGATCGTAATAATTCCACCGGGAATGGTGATTTCCGGGTTTTCCATCCTGGGCATGGTGAAATAAGATGTTATTCCCCATAGTGTCAACGCCAAAAAAATGATGATCGTGAATTGGTAATTATTTGCTGAAATTCTTGGTAATTGCATGTGTTTTTTTTTACCTAGTGATATTGATCAAACTGCTATCTTGTAAATAATTAACACCGTCAGTAATGAGAGAATCATTCCCGGAAAATGGTGCATTTTTCCTGTTGATAAATATGATAGAATCGGATAGCATGATGATGTGGACTTTTTTCTTGATAGCTCGCCCATTTTTGGCAATGAAAACATACCCATCTCGCCCCGTACCACTGGAAAGTGTAGCATATGGAATGGCATAGGTAGAGTGACTGATCGACGGGTAAATGGTTGCTCGTGCTATAAATCCTGAAACTAAATTTTTTGGAGGGGATAACACTTCTAGTTCTAGGGTAAAGGTGCCTGTATAAGGATTGGCAAAAGCACCGATTCCACTGATAGTAGCCCTGAATTTTTCACCCGGGTAAGCGTCAAATTCAACAAGGCAAGAGTCTCCTTTATCTATATGGACAATGTCTTTGTCCGTAACTTCGGTTTTAACGATCCAGTTTTTGTCAGAGGAAGCAAAAAGAAACACGGGGTGACCTTGTCCAATTAACTCGTTTTCTTCTTTTAACTTTTTTAATATCGTTCCATTTGATGGAGCCTTGATAATAGAATGTTCCAGGTTGAATAGAGCGATGGAATATTCCGATTGTGCCACTTCCAAGGCTGTTTGTATATCTTGGAATTGTTCGAGTGTGGCAGCGCTATCCTCGTATAGGTTTTTAATTCTAGCATAATCGCGTTTATACTTTTCCACTTGTTGTTTTGCCTGGTTTACAAGGGAACGAATTTCAGAAAGATCAAGTTCAGCCAATACCTGCCCTTTTTTCACCTTGTCTCCCTCGTTTACCTCCATATGTTTTATTATCCCCCCGGTTTTAAAACTTAGTTTAGTCTCTTCACCGGCATATAATTTACCGCTAGAGGTAATGGGTATTACCAATTCCACCTCGAGGGGCCATGTTACTTTTACATGTACTTTTTCTTTCTGTACCTGATGTATTTGCTTATCCTTGCAAGAAGGTATTACAAGGAGAATGAAAAAAAGAAGTAAGTATCGGCAGTGAATTGATTTATTCATGATTTTTTTTGTTTTCGGGTTTATACCAACCAGTCGTTCTTTCAAGTTTAGCTAGTTTAATGAAATAATCATACTTGGAAATGATTAATTTTTGTTCGGATATGGTCATTGAATTGCGAGCTTCAAGGAATTCCAGTTGAGTCACTTGATCTTGTGCATATCTTTTATGGACAATACGAAAAGCAGAGACGTTTGCGATCGTTTCTTTTTTTGCTGATTGAACAGCTTTAAATGCTGCTTCCAAATCATACCAGGATTTTTTCACTTCTAACAGGATGGCTTTTTCAAGGGATTCTTGTTGTAAAATGCTTTCCTTTTTTAGTATTTTGGCTTGTTGTGTTTGTCTTTGGTTTTCAAATCCATGAAATATTTTCCAGCTTAGTACAAACGAGGCCATGATAAAATCATCATCTCCTGTAAATTTGTATTTTTCTCCTTGGAAACCATAGTCTACAATCGCTGAAATATTCGGGAGCAAGTGTGTTTTGTTTAATTGTATATTTCGTTCGGATATTTGTAAAACTTCTTTCATCTTGTTCATCTCGTTTCTTTCTTCGAGAGCGATTGTTTGCAGTGAATCAAGTTCCGGGATATCAGCCAGGAGGTTGTATTCTTCCCCCCGGATGATAGGTTCTTCAAGTGGCCGATTCAATAGAAAATTAAAATAGGCGGCAGAAACTTTCTTCATTTTTTCAGCTTCCGCGATTTGCTGTTCTATTTTAGCAAGTTCGCTTTCCCCCCGGTATACATGATCTCGTGTTAGTTTTTGATTGTCGTATAATTCGCCAGTTACCCTGTTAAATTCACTGATAATATCCTTGGTTTTTACATATATTTCATAAGATTCCGCGGCTTTTAGATGATTGAAGTAAGCCTCCTTGACCAAAAAAACGAGTTCGTTTTCGTAAGATTTAACATCATATTTTGCGATATTCAGTTGGTTCTTTTTTATTTGCTGTTGGTAATAAATGTCCGTGTTAAGAATAGGTTGTACCAATCGTATTTTGGTTTCATGCTCGGTAGGACGCAGGAAAGGAAATTCTTCATTTGTTAAACCATCGGGGACTTGTAAGTTCAAGCTGGGATTGAGCAGGTTGTTGTACATGGAATATGAAGACATAATATCATGAATAGGGAGTTCAATGATTCTTCCACCTTCTGCCAAGGAGTACCTGGCATTAAATTCAACAAGGGGAAAAAACATACTTCTTGCTTCTTTCAAACCCCACCATTCTTTCTCGTAATTGTGCTTTTTTAGCTGGAGGGCAATGTTATTTTGTAGGCTTTCCTGGATGTACTGGTCTAGCACGGTTTGTCCCGATGCTAAGCCCGTAAAAAGGATGCTCGTTATGATGAAGTAAATTTGTTTCTTCATTTTACTTGATTTGTTTCTTTTTTTATCCCGTTTATGATGACTTCGAAATGGGTGTGAACAATGTTTTCTATATTAATATCAAGAACTTGGTACACGTTTTTTTTCTGGTTAAGTACCGTTAAGATCCCCAACATTTGTGACCATAGAGTTGATGCTAGAATTTGGGGATCCAAATCATTTCGGAGGGATCCATCATGTATTCCTTGTTCAACTATGTTCGTGACTATTGAAAAAGGGGATTCTCCCAGGCAAAAATTTTTGATTTTTTCTTCATCTACGCTGATATTGCCGAATCCGTTGTTTTCAAATAACAAGATGGGTTGGGAATAGTGAGGGTGCTGGTAAAAAAAGCGGGTGAATGTTTGACCTGTTTGAATTAAATTACCTAGTCCACTCCCGTGATCATCCAGGACATCTCGTATCATGTTGATTAATATCTCCATCCCGCGAAGAAAAATTTCAAAGTATAAATCCTCCTTGTTCTTAAAGTACAAGTAGAGGGTTCCTTTGCTTAATTCTGCTTCTGCTGCTATCTCATCCATGGTTGCTTCATGATATCCCTTATTAAAAAAAATTCTTTCGGCAGCATCAATAATTTCTTGTTTACGTTGTTCTTTTTCCCGCTCTTTCCTCTCAATGATCCCCATTTATCATGTTTTTTTTCTTGGTTATTAAAAATGACCGTCGGTCATTTTTTAGGCTAATGTAAATAAAATGACTTGAAAAATGAAATGAAATTCGGTTTAATTTTTGTCGGGTTTTTATAAAAAAAATCAAATACTAAATTTCCCCGTTGTCAAGTTGGGAAACCAGGTTTAAAAAAAGGGAAACATGAAAAAAGGATTGAATTTTTTTTCAAAGAAATTGAAGCAATATTACAACAGGTTGTTGGAGATAAAAGACCACCCGGAAAAAATAGCCATGGGGTTTGCTCTTGGCTCCTTTATCGGGATGACTCCACTGGTAGGCTTGCAGTTCGTGATTTCTGTAGCACTGGCGAGTATTTTAAAATGGAATAAAATAGCGGCTGGTATTGCTGTTTTTAACACGAACATAGTGACAGGTATTTTTATTTTTTCTTTTAATTATAAGCTTGGTACAAAAATTTTAGGGATGGAACCTAGTTTTATTTTCCCGGAAAAGTTGAACATTGGATTTTTAAAGATTTTATTGAATGCCGGTTACGAGGTGATTTTTTCACTAGTGGTGGGAGGAATTGCAACAGGTATTCCCACGGCTATTGTTGGTTATTTTTTTATTAAATTTTTACTTAAAAAAAGAAAAAATGGGAAAAGGATTTAGTTTAAACTACTAATTCTTTTTTTCGAATAAATAATTTGATTTCCTTCTTAGTTAATTCCTCACATCCGCAGCTAAAAATGATTAAAAATCGGGAAGCCCAGTAAAAA
>CAZOSQ010000258.1:0-5441 GCA_964582245.1 uncultured Bacteroidales bacterium
ATTCACCTTGAACCCGGCGTAGTGGCTGAAACGTCAGGACGCTTTATCATTGACATGACACTAGGTAATTCAGTAGGTTATGTATTTTTACCCTTTTCACAAGCCGCATTTAATAAAATAACTAATATTACAATTATTTTTTTCATATCAATGTTTTTTATTTGCAGTTCGTTTCTCAGCCTTGCCGCCAAACATCCCAATACTCACATTTGTGCTTATATCTATTATAGCGCACCTCATTTTCCGCTGTAAATGCTGCTATTTATTTTACTGCTTATCATATTATTTAAGCTCTTTATATCCCTTTTGTGCAGGAAACCCAAATTTTTTTAGTTCTTCTATACGTTTGGGATATTTCTTTATAAACTCATCTTCTGTCATAAAAATGCATTCCGAAGAATATATCATTTCTGCAATATAAAACTTCTTATCTTTAATACAACACAAAAGCATGCCACCTTCAGGATAAAAAACCATATCTGGTTTAAAATCTCTTATTTTTTTGGCTATATCAATATGTGTAGATGGGTTGAAAACATTAAGCTTTTTTTGAAAATGCAAAAACCCTACATAAGAACCGTCTTTAAAAATATAGCCGTCATAACAATCCCACATTTTTTTAAAATCAATATAACTGGCTAACATGTCACCGCTTTTATATTCTACAAAGTCCTCGTTTATCTTAAAGATGGGCAAGACAATAATTAGATATTTATCAATATCCCTTTTATGTACCTTTTCTTTTTTGTATAGTTTACAAAACTTTTTAAAGATGTTTTCTTGCCAATTGGGCAACTCTTTTTGATAATTTTCAAGAGCATAATCCAATATTTCCTGTTGTTTTTGAGGAAACAAACAAGAAACATTAATTGTCAATAAGCTGAAAATAATGAATGTTATTTTTCTCATATTCGCCTTCTTGTTAAAATCCCCATGTTAATTATTGGTTACACTACAAGGAATTACTATTCCATTATTAAAACAGGAAAAAAATTTTCACAAAACAAGAACATTTATCCACGAAAATTCCACCCCGATAGAAAGAAATACTAATTGACATTAATCCCCTCCTGTTAACCTTATTGCTATGTTTCGTTTTCGGGTGCAAGTATAAGTAATTATTTTTAATTATTGGGTAAATATTTCATTAAACTTTTTGTTAGAAATGTTCCCGATAATCTATAAATTGGCTGTTAAACACTTAATTACAAGTAACGTTTATACCCACAATAAATAAAAATTTTTTACCCGTGTATTAGCCCCGCATTATGGTCACTTGATGTTAATGAGTACGAGGTATGCCCGGGAATAATTTTACATTGTCCAGGATAATTTTATCTTTGTATAAAATGTAGTAACCGGATTATTCATGAATAATCTCGTGATGAAGAAAATGTAAGCTTTTCAGGCAAATGAATCGCAACATTTTCTGAAACCCGGTTAATACTTGAACGAATTTCCCAAGACAATGAAAATTTTAGTCACCGGCGGGGCAGGTTTTATTGGCTCCCATTTGTGCGAGCGATTGGTTCACGAGGGGCACCAGGTGGTCGCATTGGATAATTTTGATCCTTACTATGATCCGGCCATCAAGCAGCGAAATTTGGATAGGTTGTTGCAAGTAAAACATTTTACCCTGGTGAAAGGTGATATCCGCGATAGCAAATTGATCCACCAGGTTTTTGAACAGGAAAAAGTGGAATTGATTTATCACCTTGCGGCGAAAGCAGGAGTGCGTCCTTCCATAAGTGATCCTTCAGGGTACATGGACGTGAACGTGATGGGAACCATCAATATTCTCGAGGCCATGAAACAACATGGGGTGACTAAAATGATTTTCGCATCATCATCATCTGTTTATGGTAACAATAAAAAAACACCCTTTTCAGAAAATGATAACGTTGATTACCCTGTTTCTCCTTATGCGGCATCCAAAAAAACGGGTGAACTTATCTGTCATACATATCACTCATTGTACAAGTTCGATATATTTTGCCTTCGCTTTTTTACCGTGTATGGCCCGCGCCAGCGGCCGGAGATGGCTATCAGCCTATTCATGGACAGCATCTTAAAAGGTAAAACCATTAGGATGTTTGGAGATGGAACCTCGAGGAGAGATTATACCTACATTGATGATATCTTGGAAGGTCTTCTAGCTTCTAAAACAAGACTAGGTGGTTTTGAAATTATTAACCTGGGTAATTCTCATACTATTACATTGTCAGATCTCGTATCATCCATTGAAAAAGTTACCGGGAAAAAAGCTTTGATAGAAAAACTTCCCATGCAAGCGGGAGACGTGGATAAAACTTTTGCCGATATCTCGAAAGCTAATAAATTACTTTCTTACCACCCAGGAACCAAGATAGTAGAAGGGCTTAAGAAATATTATGATTGGATGATCCATCGTTAGCAAGGTTAGATATTTTTATAAATAGTGATTAGTTCTATCCTGTTACTAGAACTATATAAATACCAGTATTCCCGTTCTAAACCTTTAACAACCCAATGCTATGTCCTTTGCATAAAATTTCAACGGCAATGAATGAATAATGGGACAAAAAATTTATACTACATGATCTTTCCACACGTTATAGCCGGTTAGAGGTGAGTATTTTTGATCAAATTTATGTTTTAGTTTTAATTTATCAATAATTATTTATAATTTTGCAAACCAATTTTGGCTTTATGAAAGCGAACAAATTGACAATCAAGTATAGCGGCCTGAAAGAAGGTGCGCATGATTTTCATTTCGATTTAGATGACCGGTTCTTTGAGCAGTTTGATTCGGATGTAAACAAGGGTATCGTGAAGGTTGATATCAATTTCGTAAAAAAGACCAATTTGTTGGTCTTGGAGAATAGCCTTCATGGAGAGGTTGAGGTAGAATGTGACAGGTGTCTTGATCCGCTCAATATCCCGGTGTTTTTCACGGGTAAATTATTCGTGAAGATACAGGATGCTGAGCCGAGTGAAAAGGATTTGAGCATGGATGACGAGATCATGTATGTATCTACCGCGGAGAGTGAAATCAACCTTGACCAATACATTTACGAGAGCGTGATGTTGAGCTTGCCTTATAAAAAGGTACATCCCGATGATGAACATGGCGAAACCACTTGTAACAAAGACATGATCGCCAAGCTTGATAAACACCTGGTAGACGAGGATAAAGATGATGATACCATCGATCCTAGGTGGGAAACTCTTAGGAATTTACTGGGTAACAATAGTAATTGAGATAATTAAATGGAACAATATTTTTCAATTTTTTATCGAGATAAAAAAAGAAAAAGAAAAAATCAAAAATATAGCATTAGACTAAAAATTTTAAAAACTTAATAAAATGGCACATCCTAAACGGAAAATTTCGAAAACCAGGAGAGACAAGAGAAGAACTCATTATAAGGCTACCGAACCCACGTTGGCTGTTTGCCAAACCACGGGCACTGTACACAGGTTTCATCGGGCCTACATGGTAGATGGTAACTTGTATTATAAAGGTAAGTTAGTTGTGGAAAACATTGAGAAGGCTTAGGAATTTCCTAACTGAATCTATTTTACATGAGGATCGGCATTGATGTAATGGGTGGTGATTATGCCCCCTTGTCTAATATTTTGGGCGTAAAATTAGCCAGTGAAGTTCTCGATGATGGTGTTCAACTAGTTCTATTCGGGGACAAGAACATGATCGAGAAAGTAGCTCATGAGGAAGGTGTGCATCTTGGCAACATTGAGATTGTGGACACCCCTGACGTGATTAAAATGGGGGAACATCCCATAAAAGCTTTTTCCAGTAAACCAAATTCCAGTATTGTTGTTGGATTTAAAATGCTAGCTTCCGGGCAATTGGATGCTTTTGCCAGCGCCGGTGATACAGGTGCCATGCTGGTGGGTGCTGTCCAGTTAGTAGGTACTATCAGCGGGATTATTAGGCCTGGTATTACAGCAGCAATGCCTAATCTTAGTGGAACACCCACATTGATTATTGATGTTGGGTTAAATCCTGATTGTAAACCCGATGTGCTTTATCAATATGCTATTTTGGGAAGTATCTATGCCAAAAACCTGTACAACATACAAGAACCTAAAGTTGCTTTATTAAATATAGGTACCGAGGAAGAAAAAGGTAACCTCTTGACAAAAAATACGTACCAGATCATGAAAGACTCGGTACATTTTAATTTTGTCGGGAACATCGAGGGCAATGATTTGTTTATATCTAGTAAAGCCGACGTGGTAGTTTGTGACGGATTCGTGGGAAATGTAATTCTGAAAGAAGGTGAGGCCTTGTTTAGCCTCATGAAAAAGCGCCAAATAGAGGATGAGTTCGTTGAACAATTTAATTTTGAAAATTACGGGGGAACGCCTGTACTTGGTATTAATAAACCCGTAATTATTGGACATGGTCATTCAAATGAAAAGGCGATAAAAAACATGGTCTTGCATGCAAGGGATGTGGTAACAGCTAGGTTGGCCGAGAAAATTAAAGAACAGCTTAACAAGTAAAAAATAGGTTAAAAGCCATTTGCTTGTAGGCAATTTTTTGAAATGTACCAGGGTTAATATAATAAAAAAAAATTATGATAACTATGGCGAAAAATGATTTTGAAAGCAACGGGCACAACCAGATTAGCGTTGGCACTTCTATCGTTGGAGACATTAATTCTGAATTTGACATCCGTATCGATGGAAAATTAACTGGGAATATTGAAACTAAAGGAAAATTAGTTCTCGGCCCTTCTGGAAATATAGATGGAAATGTCACTTGCAATAATTCCGTTATCGAGGGGAAAATCGAGGGCAAGATAACAGTATCTGAATTGTTGACACTTAAAAACACTTCCTTGGTATCGGGTGATATTATTGCCAATAAGCTTTCTATTGAACCTGGTGCTAAATTTACAGGGAACTGCGATATGTCCGGAAACGGGAAACAAGTTTCTTATGGAGGAAAAAAAGAAGAACGATCCAAAGAAGAGTCAAAAGAAATTAAATAATTACGTAAAATATTCCAGTATTGCTTTCCAAATGATTATAACCCTTCTACTCGGGGTATTTGGAGGTATCAAACTGGATGAATGGGTGAAATGGGAATTTCCTGTTTTTACCGTGGTTCTTTCCCTGGTGGCTGTTTTTTTAGCCTTATATTATGCTGTGAAAGATTTCCTGAAATTTTGAGTTTATTGGACAATCCAATTAAAACAATCTACTCTCACAATCCATAAATATCTTGTATACACGTTCTTTTGCCTGGCGAAACTTCATCATTGTTGTATTCGCACCGGCAAAATCTGCACTGTCATATCAATAACTTTCGGGTGAAAGTGTGCCAATCACCTTGTTGATCATCAAAAAGCCCAAAAGTAAAAGACAAGTAATATTCAAGGTTTTCTTACACCACCTTTTATTGAAGCTTTGAAGTTTCTCTTATCCACCCC
>CAZOSQ010000259.1:0-5440 GCA_964582245.1 uncultured Bacteroidales bacterium
ACTGAAAAAAAACCCAATAGGTGCCCAGGGTTATAAACCGGTGAATTGTTCAGCAAAATCAAATTTTGATCAATGTTCCCGCCTCTTACATAGAAGCCAGAACCTGCCTCCGAACCTTTCTGAATTCCAGGGGTTAATTGTAAAAGCTTGACCGGGTCCGCCTCGCCCAAAAGAGAGGGTAATATGTTTAATTCCTCGTGTGAGATTTTAATCTCGCCCATTTTGTTAGATTCAACAAGATTATTCCTGTTGGCAGTGATGATTATTTCATTACCTTCAATAACTATTGGATCTAGTAAAAAAACCGCTTCCAAGGTAACAGGTAATCTTAAACTGGTATCCAGGGATTGGAAACCTACGTGGGAAACCGTTAAATGATGCAACCCTTCTTCCAGTTCAATTTGAAATTCGCCCTGCTCGTTGGTCATCGTTCCTTTTCTTTCAGTTTGGCTGTAAATAGTGGCGGAAAACAGCGGTTTTCCATCCATTTTATTTACTATTCTTCCGTTTAAACCATTTGGTGTTTGAGAGATGGCCAAGATGGATATCAAATTGAAAAAAAATGAAAATATGCCCTTATGTTTATTTTTGACCACCACGAACTTTAATTAATTATCATAAAAGATACAAATCTATGAATAAATATAATGTTTTTTGTGATAAAGGAAGTAATCCAAGGAAATTTAAGTGAAGAGTCTTTGATCCATGAGCAATAAAATCGGATAAAATGACAGGATTTACCAAAGTTTCTTTATTTCCGGGTAGGCTACATTTATATCCTGTTTTTCATGTTCGACTAAATTCGACTAAATTATAATGAAGGTGACCGGTAACGTAAATCACCCAGGGATGAAATTCTCATTATTGATAAAGATATCAAGGATACAGGCTTTTACACAACAATAGCCCCCGGTGAGGGGGGCTTTAAGATCTTTGTTGTATTTGCCACAATTGTTTTAGTTTGGATGGCTTATTGGCCATCATTTGCCCTTATGAAATTTCAATTTTCCTTGGAGCCTTGATTTTTGCTTCTTCTTTCTTAGGAATATGAACGTTCAATATTCCATCCTTATAACTAGCTTTTATCTTGTCCCTATCAATGCTTTCGGGAAGACTAAACGACCTCCTGAATGAAGCGTAACTGAATTCACGACGAACCATTTTTTCATTCTTGTTTTCATTTTTTTCTTCTTTTTCAGAATAAATGGTTAACATGTCGTTGTCCAGGTCAATTTTAAAGTCCTTTTTATCAAGCCCGGGAGCAGCGACCTCAATCCTGAAATCATCATTTCCTTCCACGATATTCACTGAAGGTAAAAAGCCTTTTCTTTTCGTGTTAAAGTCATCAAATAAATCGCTTCCCAAAAATTCATCTAAGAAACCGGGAAATTTCCTGGTATTTAATACAGGTAGCATAGTTGTGTCCTCCTATTTTTTAGTTAAACATTTTAACCATCTCTTTTCAAATCGTGTACCAACGTTTTTTGTGCTAAAAAATGGCAGGATAAAATAAATTGTTAAGACAATATGACATACATATTGATAATTATGCAGACAGAATGGCATTAAATGGGCTTTTGTTGTTTATGGAATTACGTATCCCTGCCCCGAAAATCCGGGGAAAACGGTTTAAAAAGTTAGGGAGGTAGATTTGTAAACGGGTTCATAAATTAATGAATGGTAGGATTATTCTTATTATAAAAACATGGATAAGAACAAATAAAAAAGTAAATTTGCATTTTTCTAACTGATAAATTCGAAAATTATGTACAAAATACAAACGCTAAACAAAATTTCTTCAAGAGGATTGGAACAATTACCCCGAGAAGATTATGATGTGGCCACCGAATTAAACAATCCTGATGCTATTTTAGTTAGAAGTGCAGATATGCATAATCTTGATTTGGGTAATAATCTTAAAGCAATTGCAAGGGCAGGTGCTGGGGTGAATAATATTCCCATTAGCAAATGCACGGAAAAGGGGATTATTGTATTCAATACGCCCGGGGCCAATGCGAATGGAGTCAAGGAATTGGTTATTGCGGCCATGCTTTTAGCTTCCAGGAACATTGTGTCTGCAGTTGAATGGTGCAAGACATTGAAAGGAAAAGGGGATGAAGTCCCTAAATTGGTTGAATCCGGGAAGAAAAATTTTGTTGGTAGTGAGTTAAAAGGGAAAAAACTAGGAGTAATCGGTCTTGGCGCCATAGGTTCTAAAGTTGCTAATGCTGCAGAATCCATGGGAATGAAGGTCACGGGATACGATCCTTTTATATCGGTTGAAGCGGCTTGGGGACTTTCCCAATCAGTTAAAAAAGCCAAAAGCCTGGATCATTTATTGACTGATTCAGATTACATTACCTTGAACGTTGGGCTAAATGATAAAACTAAAAATATGATCAATGAAGAGAAATTTGGCCTGATGAAAAAAGGCGTGTGCATAATTAACATGGCACGGGGAGGTTTGTTAGACAATAATGCACTGCAAAAAGCAATAGGGGAAGGAATCGTATCAAGGTACGTGACAGATTTTCCTGATGATCAGTTGCTGGGCATGGATAAAGTAATAGCTATTCCACATTTAGGAGCCTCCACGGATGAATCAGAAGAAAACTGTGCTTTCATGGCCGTCAAACAGGTAAAAGATTTTCTTGAAAAGGGTAACATAGTTAACTCGGTTAACTTCCCCATTTGTGAAATGGATATGTCAACAGGTACTAGGATTTTAATTGCTAATAAAAATGTTCCCAACATGGTAGGCCAGATAACTGCTATCTTGGCCAAAGAAAATTTAAATATTGCCGATATGCTGAATCGAAACAAGGGAGATTTTGCTTATAATATTATTGATGTTGAAAAAGAAGTTTCCCAAAATATCGTGGAAGATTTAAAATCGATTGACGGGGTCATCATGGTTAGGGTAATTAATAAGTAAGTAAAAATTAATCACGCTGATTGTCTACTTTGGGTAATCAGCGTGTTTTTTCAAGATCAAATCTATAGGCAGTTTTGGTATTTACCCTTAATCCCCGGGAAGAGGATACCATTACATGAAAGTCACCAAAATTTTTCTTTTAGTAATTAATTCGTTTAACAGGTTTTGTTTTGAAAGAAAATCGTTGAGTATTCCCGGGGCGAATATAACTAGTTCGTCTATAAAAATTCCTGGCTTTCGCGGTAAAATAATGAAAAACAACTCTATCCAGTAAGAACCAGCTCCAGTAATTATCAAATCGTATTCATTTTTCCACGATTCCACCTGGTCAATAATGTCCCTGGTAAATATATCCGAGTCAAAACCATTGGTGCTTTTATAATTTAAAAGGTCTTTATAATTTTTACCGGGAATTATACCTATTTCATCTTGCTCCATCGAAGAATCATAATGTTTAAATAGAAAATTCCCTTTTTTCTTAAAATGGTTCCTGTTTTGCAATACTAAGGAATTTCCCCTTCCCTCATCTACTTTACATGCTAAACCGGGATAATCATAAGAAATAATTTTACCAAACTTATCATAATGGGGAAGTTGAAATAGTTTTCCATGGCATAATTTTTTGAAATCTATTGACAAATCCGAGTTTATTTCCACCTTGTTTACAAGCGTAATTTCTTCCGCTGAAAGCACACTATCTTGCACCTGTGCATTTAAAAGGGAGAAGAATTGCACGAAAAACAGGGGAATCATACCAACTCCAATAGTTTTTAACATTTTAGTAATTAAATATAATATAATGTAAAAATACCAATTAATTTTTCCCAAAGAGAGATAGTGTAAAAAAAAACCATCCCTTACGGGATGGCCACTTACTAAACTAACTAACTACTAACTATGAAGAGGAGAAGGAAAGGAAAGACTTAAGTAAAAGTACTCATTCTCGGTGGAAAAAAATAAAGAACTTAATTAGTTTTACATTAAAATTTTGGGAGGATATTGAAAAAAATAGTTGATTTCTCCAGTTATTCAATATTTTAAAGAGGTTCATTCTTGTAAAATACCCTGGTTCCATTTTTGACCAACAGTAGATTTTTTGGTTTAAAAGGAAGGTTTTTGAAATTAAGTGAAATCTTCATGCATTTTTTAACAATGGACATAATTAAGCATGAGGATTCCACTAGATGCGGGATTGATATTTTTGAAGCAGGATATACCCTATATAACAATATGGTTTGTGTATTTAAATGAGCTAAATTTCACGTTTTTGTCATCAAATTCGTGAAAATATCCCTTTTTGAGTTTGTATTTCTATTTCTTTTCATGTTTTTACTCCTATCAATATAACAGGGAAGTTTAAAAGGCTTTCTTAAATTAAATTTATTATCTAGTGAAATTATATTAAATTTGTCATCATACTAATTTTCAATATGAGACCGTTTTAAAAAAAACATGAAAATATGAATTTACTTTTCTTTCTTCTGCAAATTCCTAATGCTGATACAACCGGGGCTAGTGAAGCATCAACACAAGAAACAACCTATTTTGATTTAGCATTACAGGGAGGATGGGTAATGGTTCCCATTTTAATTCTATCTGTTGTAGCAATCTATATTTTTATAGAACGATATTTTGCCATTAAGGGCGCATCTAAAGTGGATGAAAATTTTATGAATAGGATAAGGGACTATATCCATGATGATAAAATAGACTCTGCACTGGCTCTTTGCCAATCTTACCAGAACCCAGTGGCCCGTATGATCGAGAAAGGTATTTCAAGAATAGGCCGTTCTCTGCAAGATGTAAATGCAGCAATCGAAAATGTGGGGAAATTAGAAATATATAATTTAGAAAAAGGACTTCCTACATTGGCGACGGTTGCCGGTGGAGCACCAATGATAGGTTTCCTGGGAACGGTACTGGGGATGATAAGGGCTTTGATCGACATTACTGCGGCAGGTGAAAATTTTAATATCACGACACTATCTGCAGGTATATATCAAGCCATGGTAACAACTGTTGCTGGTTTAATAGTAGGGATTATCGCGTATTTCTGCTATAATTACCTGGTGGCAAGGGTTGAAAAAGTAGTGAATATGTTGGAAGGAAATGCCACTGAATTCATGGATCTTTTAAATGAACCCGTAAGATAATTTTTATCATGAATTTAAAATCTAGGAATAAAGTAAGCGGTACTTTTAGCATGTCTTCCATGACTGACATGATTTTTATCCTTTTGATCTTTTTTATGATCATGTCTACACTGGTGGATCCCAATAAACGCAATGCTCTTAAAGTACATTTACCCCAAAGTACTAAGAATAAGATGGCACAGCCCGAAATCACCCGTGTCATAATCACGAGTGATTTAGAATTTTATGTAGATGATAAGCAAGTTGATGTGGAAAGTTTGGAACAAATTTTGAATGAGAAGTTATCCGGGTATGAAAAAGCCAGAATTTCTTTGCATGCTGATAAATCAATACCCTACGAGAATGTTGTGAA
>CAZOSQ010000260.1:0-4873 GCA_964582245.1 uncultured Bacteroidales bacterium
CAATAGTCAATCACTTGCACTTTTATTTAAAGAAATATGTCATCAAGCTGGCATCGAGTGTTACATTGTAAGTGGAACAGTAAGAGATATATTTTATCGTTCAGTAATAGATAAATCTGCTCATTATATTAATGTTGTTTATATTGATGAACAACCTTTATTTTTCGACTTGGTTTTTGCTTCAGGATATTTCTCAATAAGAGGAACTTCTTATATGAATCCATTGAATAGATTTTCATCATCTTCCAAGAAAAACGTTATTTTTAAACCTTCCACGAATGATAAATTTTTATTTACCTCGTCTTCTGACTTAAAAGAACATTTTTATCCTTCAAACATCCAAGTAAACCATAATCCTTATCCTAAAGTATTAGAAGTTTCCCTTGCTAATTTAAGATCACATTGGGATACCACTATCCAGGCAAATAAAGTTTTGGTTAAAGAACTGGAATTTCGTAATAAATTACATGAAGCCGATGACCGGCTAATAAGGGCCAACTTGTATCAAAATATTATTAAAGAAGTACCTGATGAGGAAATAAAAGATAGCCTGGCAAATGATATGTATAAGCGCGCTTCACAAGCATTGATAGATTATAAAAGATTGTACACGATCTCCAAGCAAACTCAAAATCGAAATAAACGAGACAACATGAAATTAAGAATAAGGGAGAGTAAAAAAAGTAACTCTATCATATTAAAAAATTACAGGACATTGAAAAAATATAAACAACTTATAAAAAGATTGAAAGAACAAAACATTAAGTTAAAACAACAAAATAAAAAACTAAAAGAAGAAACAGATCAAATATCGTATAGCGAGCTTCGAGTTATTTCAGGTACACGTAGGCAACCATCACCAGAAAAAAAAGAAAAATTCAATAAAAATCTTGAAACCATATTTAACAATTCTATTGACATTCAAAAACTCAAGGAGGAAAACACCCGTATTTTACGATTGAAAAAAATAGATTTTTCTGAATCAATAAAAATGCAAGAAAAAATAGATAGCTTGTTTATTATTAATAGGGAACTGATCAAGAAAAGTATATTCATCAAATCAAATTATTCTTTCGATTTACTTGAAGAAATGATTAATACGAAGGATAGCATTATAAAAACCAAGATAAAGATACAGGAATTAAGGTTATATCAACTGGAACAAAGCTTTTCACAGTTAAAAACAAACCAATTCAGGCTCAAGAAGAATTACTGGGCTATTTCTAATAAAATAAAAGAAAATATTCGTTTGATTAAAATTAATCGAAAAATTTCTCAAGATGAAGATCTTGAAAATTACTTTTTTACTAACGAAATAAATAACTGGATTAATACCAACATGAATTTCATATATAACAATGAACAAACGATAATTTTTAACAAGCAAGAGATTAAATTTTTACGGAATCAGAAAAAATTAACCCGTAAAGAAAACTTTGCACTGAAAAAAGAAATTAAATACGAGCATAAAAGAGCAAAAATTGCTTTAAAACAAACAGACAAAGAGATAAGAAGAAAAAAAAGAAACATTAAGAAAAAAATAAAAAAAATCGAATGGTTAAAGAAAAAGGCAAAGGAGTTTATGGAATAAATTTCTTCTCTTCTTTTGAAAGAATTTTTATTAAAAAAACCTGCATCATTAATAACCATTTTCTATTTTCAATAAAGTCTTACACATCAACATGGCATTATTAAGAGGAAGAAAACTTTGTAATTATTTACTTGCCCTTTAAATCTACCTGTCGGTGTTTCCCCGGATCATAATCTTTAGCGCTTCTAAAGACTCTTAACAAGATTAAATATTAAAAAAATACCTTGGTAAATCAATCCTGGAAAATGGGATCGTTAACATTTCAATTGAATAAACAATGTGTGCCCCCCGGCATTAGTTTAGTGAAAGTCAAGCGTAATCTATCGAACTAATACTCGTTCTTTTAGAAAAAACCCGCGTAGCTTCTCCTTCATTGTATTACAAGAAAGAACTGCCTGTGCTTACTTTTTTTGTTATACAAAAACTAAAAGTAAATTTGCCTTTCCCTATATCCTACAGGTGAGTTATTTAAACCTCAACTCAACCCTTCTATTTAAATGTGTACCATATTTATTTATAGTCCCATCATCGTTAAAATTCCTGGCAATTTGGTCTTTCTCTCCTTTAGCCTCTTTAATTATTTTACCGGGACTGATACCTTTTTCCACTAAATATTCTGCAACTGCATCAGCTCGTTTCCACGAAATAGCTTGGTTTATTTCAGCCGAACCAATTTCATCAGTATGACCGGTAACAACGATAATTATTTCGCTATATTGAAGAAGCATTTTTGACATATTATCCAGCTGCTTTTTAGCCTTTTCATTGAGTTCCCAGCTATTATACTCGAAAAATATGGGGTTGAAAATTAAATAATCTTCTAATTCGCTGACAGACATTGGTTTAATACTATCAGGGTATGAAACTTCATCCTCCAAGGGAATATTTCCTGCTACTTCCTGCTCGATTAAAGAAGTGGTTCCAGGGATCAATTTTACCTTGTATACTCCAGCTTGTATCTCATCTACCTCAATAGGATTTTCATCCTCGTTGTTTATAAAATTAAATTCAATAGTATCATTATTCCTTGTATTAACAAGGAATAATTTTCCTGAACCCATGAAATTTTGGTCATTTTCATTAACAAAAACGTCTAATTTAACTTTTTGAGGATGGATTATATCTCCTAAATTAACCCTAATTATGTCTTTTTTCCCATATCCATTTTTATCAAGCCGACTATAATAAGCAGCCTTACCATTCTTCACGGGGATAAAAAACAAGTCGTCATCAGTAGTGTTTACGGGATAACCAATATTAACAGGTGGTAACCAAGATTCATCAATAGATTTTTGGGAATAAAAAACATCATATCCTCCAATAGTTTTATGGCCTTTTGAGCTGAAAAACATAACCATTCCATCTTTAGTTATAAATGGAGTGGCTTCATCGTCCGGGGTATTAATTATTGATCCCAAATTTTCTGGAGCTCCCCAGTCATTGAAACAATCTAATTCCGATTTATATATATCAAAGCCTCCATATCCCCCGGGTTTATTACTTGTGAAATATAAGGTACTTCCATCTGGTGATAGACAAGCATGAGTTTCATCATATTTCGTGTTAATATTATTATTCAATAACTGAAGTTCGTTCCAGTTTCCTTCCTTGTATAAACTGGTATATAAATCAATACTTCCTGTTTCAGGATTAAACCCTTTTAAAAACAAAACCGTTTCATCCCTGGAAATATAAACACATTGATATTGTCCATCAGACTTTAACTTTGGAGTTAAATTCTGCGGAAAACTCCATTTGTTGCATTCCGTCTCTGAATACATTATGGCATCATAAAACTTAAACTCGTTGACAAAAAACATTTTGGATTCATCATAAGTAACAACTGGATTAAAATTAGAAAACGAATTATTAATACGTTCCCCAAGGTTTTCAAAGGATACTTTTACAGGATTAGTTTGAATAATTTTGGAATTTCTAGCCATTCTTAACTCCTGGTTAATGATCTCAATTTGATCCTGCTCATATTGTTGTTCCTGCATTATATTCGATAATGAATCTAAGAGGCTAATACTTTTTTCATTTTCATTATTTAATCGATAAGCTTTGCCTAAAAGATAATTGGTGTAAATTAAATTATCCCCCTTGATGTTATCTTTTTCACCCAAATTTTCCTTGGGAAATCCTTTAACAGATTTTTCTAAATATTCTATCGATAAATGTTTTTCCTCCGGAATATTCAGGTAACATTCACCTATTCGAGAGTATAAAACAGGTGTGCTTTCACCTTTTTCCTCGATGTCCTTGAATATATACAAAGCATCAATAAAATCACCGGAAGATAAAAACTCTTCTCCTTCCTTGAACATAGACTCTAATTTACTACTATCACCTTGGCTATAGCCAAACTGGAATATTATAGTAAACAAAAAGAACGAATAAATATATGAGTACCTTATCATAAGAGTTTTTTTTTTATAAAGATAATTATTTATAGTAAAAAACTAAGCAATCTAAAAATCTCCTTGACCCACGAATTAATAAATGCACTTGGAAAGAATTAAAAGTGGGACGAATAATGGTATCTTGGAAAAATTTGTTTTTACATACCTCTAAAAAAAAAGCCTGAAGTCCTTTTTTAATCATCTTCCTCGATTTTAAAATTTTTATGATTGACTTTTTTTGTTTAGTTACTTGTTATGGCGGAACCAAAATTTTTACATTTTTATTTCCCGGACATACCTTTTGTAAATTTAAAGAAAATATTTCTTTTTTTTGCAAGGTATTCTTTTTATTTGATTGAAATACCTACTAAATATTAATTAACTATATATAAACCTTTTTATCTATTCAAAGTTTTGGCCACCATCATAAAACGTATTTTCAATAGAGTAGACAGAATTGGTAAAGATATTTCTGATTGGTTAAATTCTTACGGCTGGGAATTAAATCTAAAATTTAGCAAAAAAAGGTAAAAAAATATTATTAACTTAGGAGCACTTTTTAAAATAACGTAACACGATAATGAGTGTCAAAAGATTTGGAGTATCCTTAGAGGATCATTTGGTAGATGATCTTGACAAGTTTGTAGAAGATAATAAATTTCCAAATAGGTCAAGAGCCATACGATTTTTAATAGAAAAAAATACGGTAGAAAAAAAATGGCAATGCAATAATGAAGTAGCTGGAGCCATTGTATTGCTTTATGATCACCATAAAAAGGATATAACACAGCAAATTACGCATGTGCAACATAATTTCCATAACCTGATCCTTTCTTCTCAACATGTTCATCTAGATCATGATAACTGCCTGGAAACTATC
>CAZOSQ010000260.1:4883-5434 GCA_964582245.1 uncultured Bacteroidales bacterium
CAAGGATCTCACGAGTTTATCCGATGAATTGATTGGTTTAAAAGGAATTATACATGGAAAACTTGTCATGACAAAGATTGAATAATTATTTATAAGGTAATCAAGGAAAGTAACATGAGGTTAAAAATTAAAAATACATGAAAGGGAAAAGCATGGATGATGAACTTATACTTCTGGCTGGAACCGCTGCTATAGTTGGTTTTTTACACACGATCACGGGTCCAGACCACTATTTACCTTTTATAGTAATGGGCAAAGCTAGAAAATGATCCCTGGGTAAAATATCTCTTATAACAACTCTATGCGGAATTGGACATGTTGGAAGTTCAATTGCTTTAGGTATAGTGGGGATATTATTGGGTATTGGGATAAATCAAATAGAGGCAATAGATCAGTTACGAGGCGAATATGCTTCTTGGGCATTTGTTATTTTCGGATTTACTTATTTTATATGGGGAATATGGCGAGGGATAAAAAAACACATAAACA
Organism: uncultured Bacteroidales bacterium; assembly: GCA_964582245.1. GTDB lineage: Bacteria > Bacteroidota > Bacteroidia > Bacteroidales > CAZOSQ01 > CAZOSQ01. The sequence goes on from CAZOSQ010000260.1 coordinate 5,373, forward strand.
TGTACATTTTCATAAAAATGGAAATGTACATTATTTAGCTAGTGTCTTGTCAATAATAAAGC
>CAZOSQ010000261.1:0-5413 GCA_964582245.1 uncultured Bacteroidales bacterium
ACAGTCCCACGTCAGGAGAAATCATTGTCAATGGAACCAGGCTGAATGATCTTTCCAGGAAACAATTGGTGGATTTTAGGTTGTACAACATTGGTTTTGTCTTTCAATCATACAACCTCATCCCGGTGTTAACGGCCAAGGAAAATACAGAATTTGTCATGCAGATGCAAGGTAGACCTAAACGGGAAAGATACGATAGGGTAGTGAGTTTGCTTACAGAAGTCGGTTTGGGAGAAAGAATTGACAGCCGGCCCGCGAAATTGTCCGGTGGACAGCAGCAACGTGTAGCTGTTGCACGGGCATTGGCGGCTAAACCCAAATTTATCCTGGCAGATGAACCCACTGCCAACCTGGATTCAAATTCTACCCGCAACTTGCTGGATATCATGGAACGGTTGAACCGGGAAGAAAATATCACCTTCATTTTTTCCACCCATGACCAGCGTGTAGTGGATAAAGCTCACAGGGTTATAACCATAGAAGACGGGAAAGTGGTGAAAGATGAAAAGAAAAAATAATCATCACAGGTTTATTCTTTGTTGTTTAAAATAAAACAAATAAGCATGAAGTACCTATTGTCCATATATATTTTACTTAGTTTTTTTTCCATGATTAAGTCACAGGAAGAAACACCTAAAAAATTTGAAGTGGAAGGATACATATCCAACGTACAAACTTTGTACGATTACCCAGCCGTTTATTCACAATTTTTTGGATTAAACCAGTCTCGATTATGGATTTCAGATAATTTCTTTCACAACCGTTTAAATTTTCATTGGTATCCCTCTAAATCATTTACCGGTTCGTTGCAATTAAGAAACCGGTTTTTCTACGGGGACATGGTAAGGATTTTGCCGGATTATAAAATTTTATTGGATACACCCGATCAACTGGTAAATCTTTCCCACACGTGGGAATTTTCTTCTTTCGCTTTAAATTTACTAATAGATCGAGCATACATTAAATATGTCAATAAAAAATTTGAACTTACGGCAGGAAGACAAAGAATAAATTGGGGCATTACGAATGCTTGGAATTCCAATGATGTTTTTAATACCTATTCATATTTTGATTTTGATTATCCCGAACGCCCCGGTAGTGATGCAATTAGGGCACAATATTACCTGGATTATGCTTCCTCCGTTGAAGCTGCCGTTAAATCTGATTCAGCAGGAAACATCACTGCAGGCGGATTAGTTAGGTTCAACAAGTGGGAATATGATTTTCAATTTATTGGCGGTTATTACAACAGCACGGATATTTTTGCCGGTATAGGTTGGACAGGCTATATAAAAAATGTAGGATTTAAGGGAGAAGCCACCTATTTTCACCCGGCCCAGCAAATTTTGGATACTTCCGGTTTAATCATAGCATCCATCGGGACTGATTATGTCTTCTCAAATTCCTTGTTTCTCAATTTGGAAATTCTATTATCAAACGTTGAGAATCCTAGTTTTTCACAACTTTTTAACCAGTTGAATGCCGGGCAAGGGGTAAAAAATCTCGCTTATTCAAATTTCTCTGTATTGGTAAGTGCTAGTTATCCCATCACCCCACTTTTGAATGGAACCTTGTCATCCATGTACATGGCTGGGATCAATGGGTTTTTTATAGGACCTTCCCTTACCTATTCCCTGGGCGACAACCTCGATATGACAGCTTTGCTTCAAACTTTTGGTTTCGAGTTGGAACAACCCGGTAAAACCACTTTTGAAAACCTAAATACAATAATGTTGAGGTTTAAATATAATTTTTAGAAAAAAATGGGCTTGAAAGATTAAACAAGTAAATGAGCGAAATTTCCCTAATCATTTCTTACAGATTAAAAGCAAATTCACCGGCATTTCAATCCCAGTAAATTCATAACGGGTATATATTTTCTTTGCTTTTTCTTTTATGGCATCATGAATATCGGTATGCTCTAGGCCAACGATGACATCATCAAGACGACTTTTCAATTCTTCTGCCGTAAGAATCGGTTTATTCTTTTGAAAATGGGTTGTTGATTCAATTACATGCAATCCCGCGCTCGTTGTATATTCTATGATTTTTTCCTTCGTGTAGACTTTATTGTGGCGTATACCTTTAGCTTGATCAGATTCACATTTTAAATCATGGAATTGAAGGAAAGTTGTTTGTGCTTCGTTCAAATCATCCCTAATCATTTCATTGATGATAATGTAACCCTCCTTTTTACAAACACGTTGCATTTCCACTAGTGTCTTTTCAATATCAGCCACGTGGTGAAGAGCGTTTGACATGCTTACCAGGTCAAAGGAATTATTTTCAAAAGGAATTTTTTCAGCCTCGGCAAAAATGAACTCTAACTTACCGTTGGGAAGATTTTTCTTGGCTTCACCTAGTGTAACAGGATCACTGTCAATGCCAACAGCAAGATCGTAACTGGGTATAAACTGGATTAATTTTTTAAGGAATCCCCCTTTTCCCGTGGCAACATCTAAGATAGAAGGGTTAACAATTTTTTTTGTGTATTTCTTGATAAGTTCCATGTATAGTATCTTTTTCTACCACGAAATTAATGGTTATTTTTAGAAGTAAAAAGATTATGATCCAAATAAACCGTTTACTACATTGATATATTTGATTAACCTGTAAAAGTAGGATTAAAAAAAAGAAAATAGAAGAATGACGATAACCACTACCTTTGAAAATAAAAAATTTATTTAATGTCACTATTCGATCAACAACCCTTCTTACCCTCGACCCCTATTGTTCTTAGTGCATCGCGCATGACAGATATGGTCGCCTATTACCCTGGAGAAATCATTCATGAGACCCTTTTGAGAATAGAAAAAAGAAAACTAATCCATACCCTTGTTTTATGGACGAAACATCCTGCCGGTTTATTCAAGGAACCCTTGTATTCATTCCTGGAAAAACTAAAAAATAGTGACACGCAAATTGCTTTGCAATTGACAATTACCGGGATGGGAAAAATGAAAATGGGCAAAAATATTTATGGTAAAGATTTTATCCCGGAGCCCGGGGTTTCTTCCTGCAAAGAAACCTTGTCTTTGCTTCCAAGATTGGTTGAATTCCTCGGTCATCCCGGGAGGATAAACCTAAGAATAGATCCCCTGTTAAGAATTAAAGATGCGGAAGGAAATATTTTTTCAAACAAGAATAAATTCACGGAAATTATAGGAACCGCTGTTGAGAATGAAATAAGAAATATCACCTTTAGCTTTGTTGAAAAAGATGTTTACAAAAAGGTAAACAGGAGGTTTGAAAACCAAGGAATCGAAATATTTCCACCCTCGGCCTTAGAAAGGGAGGAAATTAAGAAATGGCTAAATTCTCTTTGCAAAGAAAAAGATGTAAAGGTAAAAGCATGTTGCGTGGAAGGGTTTACTTCCACCCGTTGCATAGACGGAGAACAATTAACCCGGTTACATGACAAAAAATGGCCGGTAACCATGAAGCAACCAAAATCTCGCCCGGCATGTGGCTGCACGGCTTCGATTGATATTGGAGGATGGCCGCCCAAAAAATGTTACTCGGGTTGTATATACTGTTATAGCAACCCTTCACTATAATACTTTTTGGTGCCATCCTGCAGGGTTAAATAGATAATTGATGATAATTATCCATTGACCAGTAACTATTTATCCATCCTAAACCAGGAATTTCGGTTGATCAATAGAACGGGCCAATATTATTTATAAACCGGTAATTTTGCCTGGGTTTGTGTTACGAAATGATCGATTTTCTTCAGCAATGAATCCCGAACATCCGTTAATGAGCCGGATAAATCATTTTCCTCAGAAATATCTTGTTTAAGATTATACATTTTCAAGCTATCGCCATCATAAAACTTTATCAACTTCATAGAATCGCTCCTGACAATGGTATATGGGACATTATTACCCCTATAATGAGGGAAATGCCAAAACAAATCTTTTGTTTCCATCCCATCACCCATAAGTTCAGGGATCATGCTAAATCCATCAATATCTTTACCAGTTTCCAAGTTAAGAATATCTGCCAAAGTTGGTAAAAGGTTCATAGAAGTGAAAGGATAATCGGATACTGTATTTTTGGGAATTTTTCCTTCCCATTTGGCTATAAAAGGTACCCTTATGCCCCCTTCGAAAGCATCTCCTTTTCCTTGGCGCAAAGGATGATTGCTGGTAACACTTAATAATCCCCCGTTATCCGAGGTAAAAAATATCAAGGTGTTCTTAGTCAACCCGAGCGAATCCAGTTTATTCATAACTTGTCCAACAGCATTATCAACAGCCTCGATCATGGCAGCATAAACCGGATTATTATGATATTGAGAAGGCTTTTTATTTTCGTATTTTTTAATCAAGTTACCGGGAGCCTCAATAGGAGTGTGAACACCATAAAAATTATAAAATATAAAGAATGAAGTATCCTTGTTTTCATCAATGATTTTACTTGCCTCATCAGCCAACCTATAGATGAGGTATTCCCCTTCTTTTCTTGGCTCCAGGGTAGGTAGGGAAAAAGCAGGTTCATCCCCCCAGGGGTAGGTTTTCGCTTCACGATGATAAGGATCAAAAAAACTAGGTGGTTCGCCGTAATCACACCCGGCAATATTAATATCATACCCTTGTTGGGTAGGATAATATTTTTCATCCCCTAAATGCCATTTGCCAATATGAGCCGTTTTATAACCCCCTTGTTTCATGTATTCACCAATGGTTTTCTCTTCTAAATCCAAATGATTAATATTGAAAGGCGTTTTCATGTTTTTGCCTTGATTTAAATCATATTCAGGCGGGTTATTATAATCAATCGCGGTGTCTTTTTGAAAAGATGCTCTTATCCAATCTGTTACACCCAGCCTTGCCGTATATTTTCCAGTTTGTATTGAGGCCCTGGAAGGGGAACAAATGGCTGCCGGGGCATAAGCATTGGTAAATTTCATCCCCTCCTCGCATAACTTATCAATATTAGGTGTTTCGTAATACTCACTGCCATAACAACCTAAATCGGTCCATCCAAGATCATCCACATGAAAGATAATAACATTGGGAAGTTCATTTTTACTTGTTTCATTTTCTTTTTTATCTTGGGTCGAGTTGCATCCAAGACATAAAGCTACCGAGGATAATGTTAATAAGTTAAATTTCATTAATGTAAAAGGTTTTATATTTATAATTTAAAAAAATTATCTCGAATAAATATATGTAATTATTTTCTAAAAACATATAAATATTTTAGCATAAACAAAATTATAGGCTGACGGAAGGCATGAAAACCCTGTAGTTTTGGGTTAATTTTTAATAAAATTTTTTAAACCTGTTTTGGAGGAGGATAAAATATTTTATTTCACTACTGACCGGGTAAATTTTAAATAAAATTAAAACCGCTAAATTATTATTGGCTTTGAAGAATAAATATAAAAGTGGTGGGTAGGTTTTCG
>CAZOSQ010000262.1:0-5394 GCA_964582245.1 uncultured Bacteroidales bacterium
TAATCCGCATTTAATCTTTTCCTTTTATTTAATCTTGAGATTTTTTTATAAAAGCTTTACCTATTAACGGTAAACCCTCCTAAATCCTTTTGTAAATCGCTATTTTTTTAACAACGTGTAATTTTTAAATTCTCCCAGCCTATTCCCCATCAATAAATTATTTTCAATCCATGAAATAACACGGTATTTTGATTTATCATGCTTAGCCTTGAGCATATTGCTGCTTAATTTTCCTTGGTACCGCAATTGATCTTTCCAATCGAATTTCTTTATAAAATCATTCATCACAGAAGGATGCGTATCCTTGAACCTAGGAAGGCGATCAAGTGGACCGTAATCAAATGTTTGGGAAAAAATCTCTTGTTTATCGAGACCTTCCACGTATTTTTTTCCTCTTTTTGTTTCGTTAAAAGCTTTTACCTTGCTGTTCATTAAACGAGGAGGCCTAACCCACCCGTAATGGTATATCTCTGCACCAGCATTTACAACTTTTAATTTATATGAATTATGTTCTTGCATGTAATTAATCCCGTCAAACCCGGGAATTTTTCTAAATGATTGAGCATCCCTCCAGGAATGAATATCCGGGTCATTTTTAATTACCCTTATTTCTTTCCGATACCAGCAGTGAGATTTATGATAATGCTCATAATCACCCCAAAAATGGACATAATCAAACAACAATCCTTCAACATCCTTATCATTCAAATATCTAGAACATTTTTCCCTTACCACGTCTAAGTATTTTTCATGCATTACCTCATCTCCCTGTATATAGAATAACCAATCACCTGAACAATGTTGCTTAGCTATATCTGTTTGATGGGCCAACTCGGTACCCCCGGGGTATTTTTCGATATCCCAGCGAGTATCAATAATTTTAATTTTATGGCTTTTAATGGCTTCTATAACTCTCCTGGAATCATCATCGTTTTCACTATCCCCCAAGGCAATGACGAATTCATCAACGATCGGTAAAATAGATAAAATAGATTCTTTATAAGGATAGTATAATTTGCTTAAATTTTTCCCGAAGGTAAATCCACTAATCTTCATCAAAAAATAAGTTTTTAAAATAATCATTTGAACCAAGATGTTTACCCAATGCAAACTAGTGACGCGTCACATGTATTAAAGCGCATCGGATTCACCTTCAACCCGGCATAGTGGCTGAAACGTCAGGACGCTTTATCATTGACAAGACACTAGAATACCAACCCATTTTTACAGCTATACACTGGTAGGTATTAAATACTTTAGACAAATCGAAACAAGATGCGAATATAATTATTACTGTGCTACAAATGAAAATAAAATCCAGCCTTTTTGTTTTAAGGATGCATCAAAATCTATGTTAAAATAAGATTTTTTTGCCGCGTCAAGAGCTGCCTCCTCCAGGCAATCATTCCCCGTGGAACTAATTATAGAACAACCAACTACAGCCCCCTTTTGATTCACGTGAATTTCTACTTTCACGTCACCCGATCCTTCACATAAATAAACCGGGTTAGCAATTCTTTTTTTGTTTCTCTTATCCAGTTCCCAGGTGATATTGGTCCTAACAGAATACTTGCTCCCGCTTTCTTTCTTTTTTTCTTTAGGTGAATCCATGGCAATTTCGCCATCGTCTAATTCGGGAATATCTATAGGCTCCCTTCCTTCATTAAGTTCATCTTGTATTTCATCAATATATTTTTCCGTGCTAATGTCTTCTCTCACGTGTTCGGCATTTACCGCTGCATTGCTTCGAATTTCATTCTTGTACCATTCCCAAAATTCTTTATCTTCGATTTTTTTCTTTTCTTCCTTTTCTTCAACATTTTCTGGCTCTTCCTCGGTGAAATCAATCAAGATAGATTCTTCAATCTTGGAGGATGAAGTGGTTATCTTGACAATTAAAAAAACAATGATAATGGTCAAATGAAGGATAATTGTCCCTAACAAGCCAATAATATTTTTTTCTTCTTTTTTAATCACGAATATATATTAAGTAACCCGTAGTTAACAATATAAGGAATTTATTTTAAAAATTGTTTTTTAAATAACGTAAAATCCACGAGTTTTGACATACAAAAAAGAGCCTTTAAAATTAATAAAGACTCTAAATATATTATACAAAAACATTTTATTTCTTATAATGTATTCACATGCTTCATCAATTGAGATTTTAAATGAGAAGCTTTATTTTTATGAATAATATTTCTTTTTACCACCTTATCAATTATTGAAGTAACTTTAGGTAGTTCAGTTGCTGCTTGATTTTTATCAGATTCGTTTTTCAATTTTTTAACAGCATTACGCATAGTCCTGGCATAGTACTTATTTTCCAGTCTCCTGATTTCCGTTTTGCGAATGCTTTTCTTGGTTGCCTTATGGTTTGCCATTTTTTGTCTTTATTATTTTCTTGTTATAATAATTATGTTCATAAAATTAAGAACGGCAAAATTAATTAATATTTTTAGTAAAGAAAAATATTTTTATAAATTTTTTGCTACTAAAACCTTGTTACCTGGTAAATAGAAAATCAAAAAAACATTTAAAAAGGATCCTGTCTACTTCCTATATGCAAAAACCATTGGTATGAATGACATATAAATTCTCTATTCGGTAATTTCTTTTTATTAAACCTTAGTTAGATCCCTTGAAAAAAAAATGCTGAAAAAATGACCTTTCTCTATTTTTTTCCGTATTTAAAAAATAATAAAGATTGATATGCATTTTATATTCTTAAAATATAGATTAAATTTATTGTATGAATAAAAAAATCATTGAATTAAAAAATAAGATACCCTCATCCCCGCCCATAATAAGTGGCACATTTTAAATTGTTAATTTTTAAAAAAATGCAAAAAAGATCTATTGCCATCACTATATTTTTATTTCTATCACTGGTAATCATCACTATCATTACCTCATTTTCTTATATTGCTTACCAAAATTCACCACTAACACTTGAAAATGAAGCCAAGGAACAACTGGTTTCCTTAACAAAATTTCGAAAAAAACAAATAGAAGATTATCTCGAATCACATTATTTCAATATTAACTTGGTGGCAAAATTACCTGATACCTATTCCATGTATAAAGAGTTGGAAACATACTATAGTGAAAATTATTTCATGAAAGATACACTGGAAAAACTATACAATAAATATGATTATAAGCTTGATAGGTTGATTAGAAGGTTAGGGTATTCCAACTTCTTTATTATCGACAATAAAAACGGGAGAATTTTATATAATTTAAATAAAGATGGTTTGATAGGAACCGAATTAAAATATGAAGGAATCACGAAAAACATATTTTCAACTTGGAAGAAGGTTTTGAAAAAAAGGAAAATACACCTGACAGATTTTTATCTATCCAAGCTTTCGACTTCCAAATATGCCCTTTACGTGGCCAGTCCCGTAGTTTCTCCTATGGGTGATAACATGGCTACAGTAATTGTTGAAGTTCCCTATTACTATTTAAAAAACTTGATGGGAGATTATTCCGGGCTAAAAAATACCGGTGAATCTATCCTATTGAATGCTGATACCCTTTTGAGGAATGACTTACGATTCTTGGAATCGTCTGCTTTTGTTAATAAATTAAAGACCAAGGACATACTACATGTTCTTGGTAATCAAAAAGAAATAAAAGAAGCTATTGATTACCGCGGAAAAGAGGTTTTATCCGTGGGTCGAAAGATAGAAATTCCCGGGCCGGAATGGTTTTTGATCACGAAAATAGACAAAGAAGAAATATTAGGTCCACAGATCATTTTAAAAGAAAAATTGATAATCATCTCGATCCTGATGATTCTTATCTTTTCTATTATCACCCTTCTCATGGCACGTTATTACATGAAACCCGTGATCGAGGTGAAGGATAGATTAATGGCCTTAAAAGCAGGTATCCTGCCATCAAAACCTGTTGAAAGAAAAACAAATGATGAAGTTGGAATTATTGCCGATGCTGCTAACAAGTTGGTTTCCAACCTAATCCGGGTGGATAATTTTGCCTCCGAACTTGTAAAAGGTAATTTAGAGGTGCAATACCAACAAGTGGATGAAAATGATTTATTAAGTGATTCACTCATCAATTTAAAAAATTACCTGGTTAAAAACAGGCAAGAAGAAGAAAAAAGAAGGGAAGAAGACAGGCAACATAACTGGGCATCGGAAGGAATAGCAAAGTTTGCTTCTATTTTACGACAAAACAATAATGATATCGTGGTATTATCTTATGATATCATTATCAACATGGTAGAGTACCTAAAAGCAAATCAAGGAGCTATTTTCCTATTAAAGGATGATAAAGATGATCCACATCTTGAACTTCTAGGAGCTTATGCTTATGACCGAAGAAAGTTTTTAAAGAAACAAATAAAAATAGGGGAAGGCTATGTAGGTACCTGTTTCCAGGAGAAAGAAAAAATATTGTTAACTGAAATCCCGGAAGAATACATGGAAATAACCTCGGGACTTGGAAAGTCTAATCCCAAATGTATCCTTCTTATCCCCTTGAAATTTAAAGAAGAGGTGGAAGGCGTTATCGAGTTGGCTTCTTTTTCAGTTTTCAAGTCCTACCAGGTGGAATTTGTTGAAAAGATAGCCGAATCCATTGCCAATACTTTAATCAATGTAAGAAATCAGCTAAGAACAGAGCGATTACTGGAAGAATCAAGAAAACAAGGGGAAAAACTACAACAGCAGGAAGAAGAACTCAGGCAAAACCTGGAAGAAATGCAAGCTACACAGGAAGAATCTGCAAAAATTCAAAATAGGAATAAACATATAATAAAGGCCATTAACAAAGGAATGTTGATGGCAGAATATGATTTTTTCGGTAAGATCCTCTCCATGAATGATGCATATTTAAACCTGTTAAACTTGGAGAAACTTCATTTAGCAAATCACAAACATAAAGACAACCTCACTTTCCTCGATAAATATACTCATGAAGGGGGTTATGATCATTTTTGGGATGACTTATCAAAAGGTAAAGTAATTCCAATTGTTAGTAAGCTGGACATTTTACAGGGAACCATGAAGAAGACCTTTATTTTTAAGGAAATATATATTCCCGTTAGAAAAGATGGTTATAAACTTGATACCGTTGTTAAATTGGCTGTAGATGTCACCGATATGTTCGGTTTTGGGTGATTCCGATGAAATTTCAAATTAAGATTTAATGGTTATCGTATGGTTTACCTAAATAATACTATCTTTTAGTAAAATCAATACATGGGGCAATGAACCTACTTAATTTTATAGATTCAATGGTATCCGCTTAAAAATCGGGTTATTTATTTTGCCCTCATGCTCTCTTTCGCTACCGCTTCAGGGGAATAAAATAACAACCGGGCAAAAAACCCGTCTCTACCGGGAAATTTATTGGCCTCCCACAAGC
>CAZOSQ010000263.1:0-5368 GCA_964582245.1 uncultured Bacteroidales bacterium
ATAAAGAAATATTGGACGAAACTGTAAAATTTTTAATTTAACATAAAGTATGATCAGTTTCTGTCAATACGTTAACTCCTTCTCCCCGCACGAATATTCATGGGGATCTAAAAAAAGAACAAAGAATTACCACGCCTGATTGGAGATATTACGATCATAACACGGTGGTATTTAGTCCTAAAAATATGAGTTCTTATGAACTTCAAACCTATAAAGTCAAGGCCAGGCAGAAATTTTACAGTATTCCATCTCTTTTAAAAAGATTACCGGGGAATATGTATAATCCATTGATTTATTGCGTAATGAATTATGGTCATATGAAACAAGTGAGGGTGGAAGCAAAAAGAGTGGCTGAATTAAAATCTGAATTATTTGAAAAACAATTGGATGAAGTTCTCACAGCTATTTAGTATAGTGGGACATCCACAAGGATTTAAATTTGCGACTCCTTGATTATTCTGAATTTTGAATATTAGGCTATGATTTAATCCTTGAATGCAATTTCTAGGATCAACCTGGTAAGGAATAACCCAGGAAACTATTTTAACAGGAATCCCCCCTATTTCTTTTAAAATAGACTATAATAGGTTTCTATTAAATTAAATTAAATTATAATTTTGCGAAATATATGAAAATCAAGGTGTCGATATATTGCGTTATTACTCCACCATGATCTCCCCGATCCGGGTGTCGTTCGGCAGTGCGCCAGGTATAACAAATATTTAACTGTCAATCACGTATTTTATATATTGTTTAACGAGTTTCATGAAATAAACTCAAAATGTTGAATTTATGGATATAAAGGCCGAAATCAACCGTAGAAGGACATTTGCTATCATCTCTCATCCCGATGCCGGAAAAACAACACTAACAGAAAAATTACTCCTCTTTGGCGGGGCTATACACATTGCTGGGGCTGTTAAAAATAACAAAATAAGAAAAACTGCCACATCCGATTTTCTTGAAATAGAAAAACAACGCGGCATTTCCGTGGCTACCTCTGTCATGACCATTGATTATAATGATACAAGAATAAACATCCTGGATACTCCCGGGCATAAAGACTTTGCCGAAGATACTTATCGTACGTTAACAGCAGTAGACAGTGTAATCCTGGTTGTTGATAGTGTAAAAGGTGTTGAGGAGCAAACTCGTAAATTAATGGAAGTCTGCCGGATGAGAGCTACACCTGTAATGATATTTATCAATAAAATGGACAGGGAAGGTAAAGACCCATTCGATCTTTTAGAGGAATTGGAAAACGAACTGAAAATTGCCACTTGCCCATTTACCTGGCCAATTGGCAGTGGAAGCCAGTTTAAGGGCGTTTTTAACTTAACAACCCAAAGCATACAATTATATAATCCCGGTAAAACATCCATTTCAAATGTATTACTAAATACATGCGATATAAAGGATCCAAGGCTGGAGGATTACATTGGAAAGGACAGCCTATTAAGACTATGGGAGGAAATAGAACTAACGACAGACCTTTTTGAAACATTCGACAGTAACCTATACCGTGAAGGGTACCTAGCCCCGGTATTTTTTGGAAGTGCCCTCAATAGTTTTGGCATACCAGAATTGTTTGAAACCTTTATCAATATAGCCCCTCAACCAACCAAAACAAAAACTGTTGAGAGATTAGTTTCACCCGAAGAAGATAAATTTACCGGTTTCATTTTTAAAATACATGCCAATATTGATCCCAATCACCGTAACCGAATGGCTTTTTTAAGAATTTGTTCCGGGAAATTCGAACGTAACAAAATGTATTACCATACCCGGATGAACAAGAAGATGCGTTTTTCTGCACCGGCATCTTTCATGGCAAACAGCAAAAGTACCGTGGAAGAAGCTTACCCGGGAGATGTAATAGGGTTATACGATACAGGTAACCTGAAAATAGGTGACACGCTAACCGAGGGGGAGATGTTAAGTTTTACTGGTATTCCTAGCTTCTCTCCTGAAATATTAAAGGAAGTTGTCAATAAAAACCCTGCAAAAACCAAGCAGCTTGAAAAGGGAGTCAGGCAATTATCTGAAGAAGGCCTTGCCCAATTATTTTTGCAGCAACCCGGCAACCAGAAGATAATTGGTACTGTTGGCGAGCTACAATTTGATGTTATTAAATTCCGGTTGGAACACGAATATGGTGCAAAATGCGAATTCCGAACCCTACCTTATGTAAAAGCTTGTTGGCTTACTTCTGATAATAAGCAAAAGTTACAGGAAATTATTAATAGGCGCTCAAGTACAATAGCTTTTGATAAATCAAATACTCCTGTTTTCTTTGCCGAGAGCGAGTGGATGCTTAAAATAGTTAAAGATGCTCATCCCGGGGTTCAATTTCATAATACCTCGGAACTTAAAGTCCAAAATGAAATTCAATCATATCAATAAGATAATTACAAGTACCCGGCAAAAATGTCATGGATATGGTGAAACAATTCAAAAAAACAACAGGTATGACCATTGAAGTAAATTAACCTTATTACTCGATACCTGAAAAATACCTCATGAACTGTGATCTTTCATAAATTGAAGGATCTTTTATATTCCGGTAGTTCAATCTACCCCTAAAAACATCAATATTTTCAAAATTCTTTTCTTTCATCCATTCTTCCAAGCGATTTAATACTTTTTGTACCTGTTCAAGACCATTCGAGTAAATAGTTGAACAAAGTTGTACAGTCTTTGCACCGGCAAGTAGCATTTTAATTGCTGCATCACCATCATGTATACCGGTGGAAGCGGAAATATCTATTTCCCTGGATTTTCCAGAAACGACACCTACCCACCTAAGGGTGTTCCTTATATCAGAAGGATTACTGAATATTTCAGCCGATGTCATCTTTATATCATTTATATCAATATCTGGTTGGTAAAAACGATTAAAAAGAACTACACCTTTCGCACCCCTGTAATACAATTCATCTACCAAGTGTACAACATTTGTAAAATAAGATCCAATTTTCACTGCAATTGGTATTGAAATAGTATCTTTTATTTTTGCTAGTATATCATAATAAAGCTTTTCATAATCCAAGGATGACATTTTTTTGTCTGAAGCCAGTATAAAGATGTTCAATTCAATGGCATCTGCACCGGCATCCTCGATCTTTTTACCAAATTCAATCCATTCGGAAGCCGATCGACAGTTTATGCTTGCAATCACAGGTATAGGAACATTTTTTTTTGCCCCGGCAATTAATTCCAAATACTCTTTCAAGGATTGATCCCGGGTATAATAATTTACGTAATCTATGGCTTCCGGGTAATCCTCTTGTTTTATTAATTGTGCAGCCTCTTGGCTTATTTGCTCTTCGAATAGAGATTTTAACACTACTGCACCTGCACCATGATCGTACAATTTTTTTATTTTTTGGACACTATTCGATAATCCCGAACTGCTTATTATAATGGGATTTCTTAGTTTTAATCCAAGATATTCTGTTTCCAAATTAATCATGATTTCTTTATTTAATGTTTCGAATAATCTCGTTCTCCAAATATATTGCTTCCTATCCTAATGATTGTCGCACCTTCTTCTATTGCCAGGGGATAATCTCCGGACATTCCCATCGACAAATCCTTGAAAAAAACTTCTCCTTTAAAATATTCATTTTTTATCCTTTTAAAAAGGATTGATAAATTCCTGAATTCAGATCGAATTACCTCTTCTTGGTCAGTGAAAGTTGCCATACCCATTAACCCGGTAACACGGATATTTTTCAAATCTTTAAATTCGGTATGGCTCAATATATTTATCAGCTCAATCTCGGAAAGACCATATTTACTTTCTTCACTTGCTATTCGAACCTGTAGCAGGCAATCTTGGACCTTGTTATTTTTAAACGCCTCTTTGTTAACCTCTTTTAACAATTTGAGGCTGTCAATTCCATGTAGTAAATGTACAAAAGGAACAATATATTTAACCTTATTGGTTTGAAGATGACCAATAAAATGCCATTCAATATCTTTTGGTAAACCTTCAAATTTCCTCACTAGTTCCTGCACTTTATTTTCTCCAAAGACTTTATGCCCTGTATCATAGGCAACCTGTATATCCTTCACTGGCTTAGTCTTGGAAACAGCAACAACTGTCACGTTCGGGGGTATATTATTTTTAATTTTTTCCAAATTTTCAGCGATATTAATATTGCTAACCATTCCCTTTTTGTTTTATACAATCCAAAATTAATAAAAAAGATGCATTTTAACTGGAAAATGTGTTTTATTTAAAATATCGATTATTAACATCTCCCGGTTTACACTTTTTAATATATCAAAATGAAAGAAGATCATAACGGGGTTGTTGTTTTTTTAGTCACTAATTAATTTTTTATTCATTTTAATGCATCACTGCATAAACATATACCTGTATTTGAGCTGGTTAATTGAATTAATAATTTTTCTAAACACATCAAAAAGCAACAAGATATACAAAATGACGGAAATGAGCCAAATTACGGCAAGATTAAACCAAAAAGAGTCAACATGTAAAGTGCCTATTTTTTTTACTGGTGCGAAAAAATGTGCTCTCCCATGTGTATTTATAGGATAAGCATATATAGGATCTTTTTTTCTAGTAACTCCATTGGAAAATTCTTTAAATTGATCCGTTTCATATTTTCCCGTAACAATATTAACAACAGCATTATTATAGTACTTATCTTGTAATAAAGCAATTCCTTCTTCATTGTCTCCCATCGTCTTAATTTTTTCCTCTTTAATCTTATTGCTTTTTTTATACTTGTCTCTCGTGTATTTTTTAACTTTATCGAGGGATAATGAAGTTTTATGTAAAAGTGATAAACTAACCTTTTCATTTAAACTATCAACAAATATAAAATTTGCTTTATCAATTTTATAATGATCAAGTACTTTTTCAAGTTCAATTTTCACTTGTTGACTGGCCAACTTGGTTTCGACTTGTTTCACCTATATTTCTAAGTGTGGCAATGGGTAAACGGGACAACCTATATATTTTAGCGGGAGAACTGTACTGGTACTGTGGTACTGGACGATGGTTGTTTGTTTGATAGATTATTGCTAGCTTGCGCCATTTCAAAAAATGAATTTAGGTACAAATAGAGGCTTTAAAAGATTTTTATTCATAGATAAATCTCAAAACTTTATAGAACATTTTTGATTTGTGACACTTCATAAATTAAAAAAGAGGGAGGATTACCAATCAATGGAAAAATCAATTATCATTCTTCCATATCAAAAAACATGTTATTTAACTACAATTTTTAAGAATTAATGAAAAAGGCCTGCATTTCTGCAGGCCCCTTGTTTTTTTTTTAAGTAGCGAGAGAGAGACTTGAACTCTCGACCTCATGATTATGAATCATGCGCTCTA
>CAZOSQ010000264.1:0-5341 GCA_964582245.1 uncultured Bacteroidales bacterium
TTGATAGGGTCTGAGGTAGCTGAAGAATTAAACATAATTTCCTCGTTATCCTCTTCCAGTTGTGCAATTAATTGCTCACAGGAAATTAATTCCACGTTTGTTTTAAATTCATCCTCCACCAAGTTCAAAAAAGCCAGGTAATTTTTATATACTTGTTCGTCTTCTTCAAATCTTACTATTAAATCAATAGAATCTGTTCCTTCAGGTATGATATTTTTCACTCCTATTTTCCTGGCATTCAGATTATTTTTCAAATAATCTTTGTTAACTTGCAGGTAATTGATCACTTCATTTTTGTTTGCCATCTTCATTAAATTTTAACATTTAATTAATAAATAAATATAACTAAAATGGTGCCAGATCTTTCTTGTTGAGATATTTTCTAACACTTATGTACCTAATTACAGCATGATTTTATAACAATAAATGCCGCTTTACTTTTTCAAGAAAAAATGATTAATTTTAACTGGTATTTTATATTTACAAACCAGTTCTTTTATTGCGAATTACCAACAACAAATAATTTCCAGGAATTATACAATAAATTTTTAAATCTTTAATTCATGAACCAGGAGAGACACGAGAAATCACAAACAAAAATAGTTGCCACCATTGGCCCTGCCAGTTCCTCGAAAGAAATACTAAGACAATTGTTTTTTGAAGGGATAGATGTCTGTCGATTGAACTTTTCTCATGGCCGACACGAGGATCATGGTAAAATTATCTCTAACGTTCTTGAACTGAACCAGGAATTAAATTCAAATGTTGCAATCCTAGCGGATTTACAAGGTCCAAAAATAAGAATTGGACAGGTTGAAAACAATGAAATTGAGTTGTTGGAAGGTCAAGAAATTGAATTAACCACCCGTGAAATTATTGGAACGTCTTCAAAAATATTTATTAGTTACCGAGAATTACCGCAGGATATAGAAGTAGGAGAACCTATTTTAATGGATGATGGAAAGATAGAATTACAGGTAACCAGGACTGATAGAAAAGAAAATGTAACAGCTAGGGTATTACATGGAGGTATTTTATCCTCCAAGAAAGGGGTTAACCTACCGCGAACCAAAATTTCAGTTCCTAGTTTAACACCCAAGGATCTAGCTGACGCTGATTTTGCCCTTGACCATGATGTGGACTGGATTGCCCTTTCTTTCGTACGTTCGGCATCCGACATTCTTGATTTAAAAAAAATCATTAAGGATAAAGGAAAACATACAAAAGTAATTGCTAAAATAGAAAAACCGGAAGCACTTGATGATATTGATAACATAATTGATGTTAGTGATGGTATCATGGTCGCCAGGGGAGATCTTGGAGTGGAAGTTTCTTTTGACAAAGTTCCCGTGATTCAAAAGAAATTGGTGGATAAGTCTATTCAAAAGGCAAAACCTGTAATAATTGCCACCCAAATGATGGAAAGCATGATAAATAATTTTCGGCCTACCCGCGCCGAGGCAAATGATGTAGCGAATGCCGTTTTGGATGGGGCTGATGCCTTGATGCTCAGTGCGGAAACAGCCACAGGAAAGTACCCGGTAGAAGTGATCAGGAGTATGCAACGGATTGTTGATTGGACCGAAAATAACGGGTTTGTATACAACCGCATACATGACCCGCTTGAACCATCAGAAAATTTTTTACCAGATTCTATTTGTGCCAATGCATCAAATATTGCTAGGATCACGAAAGCACAAGCCATAGTAGTATTGACCCATTCGGGATACACTGCTTTCAGAATTTCAAGTCATAGACCCAACGCAGAGATATTTGCCTATACCCCCAACAAGGGTTTACTAAGACAAATGTCACTACTATGGGGAGTTAGAGCATTTCATTTCCAGTTTTTCAAGGATATCAACCTGGTTTTGAAAGAATCGGCCAATTTTTTAAAAGAAAAAAGATTATCAAAACAAGGGGATAAAATTATTCACGTGGCAAGTTTGCCTTTAAATGAACAAGGAAAAACAAACATGATCAGGATAGGAATTGTCTAAAGAAATAAGTTAAACTGCGTATGACTCATCAAAATTTAAGACATATCCTCCTTGAACAGGAGGATAAATGGATATCCCAATTCTATGATTTCATCAAAAAGAAATTCATGGAAATACATCTTCCTTCTCATGATCATCTTCATCATTACCGGGTGTGGAATTATGCGAAGGAACTAATGCTTGAAATTGAAAAAACAGGCCATGAATTTAGCAAGCAAATGGTAGAAGCTATATTAATAGCTTGTTTTTTTCACGATATAGGTATGACTATAGATCCAGGATCCCACCATGGAAAAATAAGTTCGGGAATTTGCAAGGATTATTTCAAGAACTTTGATTCAAAGCCTGATCTGCTTGATGATTGTTTACTTGCGATTGAATTGCATGATGACAAGGAATATTCACGAAATAAAAAAATGAGCAAGACCTTAACGTTCCTACTCTCTATTTTAAATGTAGCAGATGATCTTGACGCCTTTGGCATTATTGGCATATATCGTTATGCAGAAATATACCTAACTAGAGGGATACCTGTACATGAAATACCTGGGAAAGTAATTCATAATTCCGAAAATCGTTTTTGTAATATCCTCTTACACTTTGGCCATTTAACTGATTTCGTGAATAAATACAAAAAGGAGTACTTATTAATCAAGAACTTTTATGAAAAAGCGGCACTGCAACAGGAAACGGGGGAGGATAAAAATGACAATATTAAGATTTTAGAAATCATCAACGAGTACCTGGTTTTAAATAAGTACACCTTGAACAGGTTGAATAACGAAGTACCTCATCTTAATTTCCCCGGAGAAGTAGAGGTTTTCTTCAAAAAAATATGCTCTCCTGTTATAAATTGACCTAAAAAAAAATCACGTACTAAATTACAAGACAAAAAGCACAACAAACTATCGACCATTGATCATTAATCTTCCTCTTTATCCCCTATTGTTACTTCCTCGAATATCTTTCTTGCAATAGTCGGAACATGTTCATCTTCGTAGCGATCACTCATGATTTCCTGCAGTTTCTCTTCTAGAATAAAGTTATTTTTTATAGCATGGATAACAGCTTCATAGGTGTCTTCCACGAAAATCATATCAATACCCATTCCTTTAAACTCCTTTTTATATTCAAGCAGTTTTTTTCTTTCAATACCACCTTTATGTACAGCCCTTATGTAAATAGCTTTAATCCGTTCCGGGTATTCATTCGCTATACGGTAATATACCTCGGGATCTTTTTGGCCGCTATCCCCGAATAAAATAAAAGACATTTCGGGATAAGTATCCATTATCATTCTAATTTTGGACATTTTATGAAAATGGTTTCCTCCCCCGGATTTCAAGAATTGAAGTAAACTAGCTCTCAACTCTTTAAGCATGAATATTCTTTTGGGAAAATGGTTGGTATTGCAAAAATCATCAAGCAAGTCGTATAAATTCCATTCGCTACTTGATACAAAGAAAAGGGGATTTGTTGCACCTGTTGTAGTTCCATAATGCAATGCTGTATAAAAAGAAGCTATACCCGGGAATGGTTTCCTTGTTTTTGCATTGTGAAATAATAATAAATGTAATTTCTTTAAAGCTTCCGTTGAATGTGAAATAAGTACTGTATCATCTACATCTGAAATTATGCCAAATTCACTGGTCCCATTTTGGATAAATACTTCTCCGGTTGCTTTTATTCGCCCATGGTGCTCGATTACATCATCATCTACTTCTACATGCACTTTATGCCATGGATTACTTGTTTTCAATTCATCTTTTAGATGAAAATGGAGCTCGTACTGGCCTTTTTCATCCGTGATAACATGCCGGTATTGGTCATTAAAAGTTATTTTTAAACGAATGCCGGGAATTTCATCGCCAATATATCTTTTAATCATGGCAATAAGATTTTTAAAAATGTTTTGTTTACTATCGGTTTTAGTCAATCCTTTATCTTCTATTAACAGTCCTTTAAGAACTATGTACCTGGATGTACCAAAACCAGTAAAAGGCAATATAATTGGCACCCCCATAAAACCAAGCAACTGTTTTGTTATCAATTTTATGCCCCTAAAAGGAGTGGTTACAAATCTTCTAAAATATTTAAATGGTTTTTTCCAATACTTCATAACTAGCTATTTTTAAGTACCTGAATTACTTTATATTTCTTTTTCATCTTACCAAATTTCAAAAAATCCTTGAATCGATAAAAATATGATATGGCCGGTAAAAAGTATTTCTAATCCAATAATGTGGAACATTTTCACCCGAAATATTTTCATTGTCTTGACCCTATATATAGAAAATTGGCAGGATTTTTTCATTTATAAATTGAATCTTATTTTATTATTTATTTATGCAAAACAACAATAACAACAAATTACTATTTGTCGTGAACCCTATATCCGGGGATATAGATAAAAAACGATTTTCCATCAAGGTGAAAAAATTTTCAGAAGAACTTGATTTTAGTTTTCACCTTTATGAAACAACAGGCAAAAATGATGCAGAAAATATAAAAAATGAAATAAAATCATATAAACCTAATATTGTGGTAGCTGTAGGTGGTGATGGCACTTGCAATATGGTAGCCACCATATTAAAAAACACGAGGTTATCCATGGGAATTTTACCAAGAGGTTCTGCCAATGGCATGGCAAATGAATTAAACCTTCCGGATAACCTCGAAGAGTCCTTAAAAGTATTTTTAGAAAATAATGTACGAACCATTGATATGTTAAAGATCAATGACGAATATTTTTCGATGCATTTAGGGGATATAGGTTTAAATGCCATAGTCGTGCAACGATTCGAGGAAGAAAATTCTCGAGGCTTCTTCGGGTATGTAAAACAATTCTTAAAAGAAATTTTTAGGACAAGCCCAAGAAAATTTTACTTTGAACTTGACGGTCGAAAATTTTATACACGATCACACATGGTAGTTTTTGCCAATGCTTCCAAATATGGAACCGGTGCGATAATCAACCCCAGGGGTTCCTTGGACGATGGTTTTTTTGAGCTGATTATTATTAAACCCTATACATTCTTATTGTTTTTAAGAGCATCTTTTTCTATTTTCTCAGGTAAACTCGATCAATTAGAGTTCGTGGAAACCATTAAAGCTCGGAAAGCAAAAATCTATAACTTAGAAAATTTACCAGTCCAAGCGGACGGGGAATTGTTAGATCATCTACCGGAGGTAACCGTGGAAAATGTTCCCCGATGCCTTAAACTATTAGTTCCTTGGCATGCTAAATCTCCAATTAAATAATATAAATCAATGGTACCCGATAAGGTCCAAGTGAAAAACACTTGAACCAAATTTTAATTTCTTTCTTATTGAAGACTTAG
>CAZOSQ010000265.1:0-5335 GCA_964582245.1 uncultured Bacteroidales bacterium
TGACCCGGGGTTATTCAGAAGTTGGATCCCATTCGGGGTCATTTGCAAAACCCTTCCTGTTTTGTGGCACGAATTGACATTTTGAGTCATGTATTGCACGAGACAGGGGAGGAAAAGGAAATTAATTTATTTTTTTTTGAGGTGATACCCTGTTTATCATATTGTTGAGGTGTTTCTTTAACTTATAATTTGAATTCAAAATAAAAAAACATGCATTTTCTTGTGGTACAGGATGATACATTGGTTTTTGC
This sequence comes from uncultured Bacteroidales bacterium, assembly GCA_964582245.1. Taxonomy (GTDB): domain Bacteria; phylum Bacteroidota; class Bacteroidia; order Bacteroidales; family CAZOSQ01; genus CAZOSQ01. The sequence goes on from CAZOSQ010000265.1 coordinate 252, forward strand.
GATATATCAAAAAAAAATGCAGAAATTGTTTATTATTTAATAATAATGTCGTATTTTTACGACATACAACATAACACGTAAACTATGATAAAATCAGATGTATTTAGCATGGAACTTCAGGAAATTGCACGTTTTGCGAAAGTTGTTTCACATCCGGCGAGATTGGCCATTTTGAAGTACCTGGCTGAAACAAAAACCTGTATCTCGGGTGATATTTCCAAGCATTTACCCTTAAGTCGCAGTACGGTATCGCAACATTTGAAAGAATTAAAAGATTTAGGCCTGATTCATGGTACCATAGATGGCTTAAAAATTAATTATTGCCTTTGTTCTTCATCTATCAAGGAGCATCTTCAAAATTTCGAGAATTTCTTTCTACCTATTAAAACAGTAGATATAATCTGTAATACCAATGATCAAACAGAACACAAGTTAAATGATGACTCATTATAAAACAATACGATTATAAATCAGGCACCAGGGCAAAACAAAAATGATTAACAATATAAACACGGATAGATAAACCAAAGATTATGAAAGTACTGATATTATGCACCGGTAATAGTTGCCGCAGTCAAATGGCACATGGTTTTTTACAGTCATTTGATCCGGGTATAACCGTTTGTTCGGCCGGGACGGAAGCCTCCGGCAAGTTGAATGAAAAAGCAGTAAAAGCAATGATGGAAACAGGGATTGACATAAGTCATCACACATCAGACTCGGTCGATAAATACCTTGGAGATGAATGGGATTATGTTATTACTGTCTGTGGCGGCGCCAATGAAAACTGCCCGGCATTTCTTGGCAAGGTAAAGCAACGGTTGCACATAGGATTTGATGACCCCTCCCATGCAATAGGAACTGAAGAATACATTTGGAGCGAGTTTATCCGGGTGAGGGAAGAGATAAAAAGTGAGTTTTACAAATTATACATCGAAAAAATAAAACCAGCATTATGAATCCAAAAGATTTGAAACTTATCGTGAAAGAAAAGTATGGGCAGATTGCCTCGCAAAGCAAAATTCAAAATCAAAGTTCCTGCTGTGGTAGTACCGGATGTTGCGATGATATGGACTACAGCATTTTTAGTGATGATTATACGAAAGTTGAAGGCTATAATCCTGATGCAGATCTTGGATTGGGCTGTGGCCTTCCCACGGAATACGCGGGTATAAAAAAAGGCGACCATGTGCTGGATTTAGGCTCCGGCGCTGGGAATGATTGTTTCGTGGCACGCACATTGGCTGGTGAAGAAGGCCGGGTAACAGGAATTGATTTTACTGATGCAATGCTTGAAAAGGCAAAAGCAAACGTAAAAAAAACCGGGTTTAAAAACATTGATTTTATAAAAGGTGATATTGAAAACATACCTTTGGCTGTTGATACCATTGATGTTGTAATTAGCAACTGCGTGTTAAACCTTGTTCCCGATAAAGAAAAAGCTTTTAAAGAAATTTACAGGGTATTAAAACCCGGTGGGCATTTTTGCATATCCGATGTGGTATTGACGGGCGATTTACCCCCAAAATTAAGGGATGCGGCTGAAATGTATGCCGGTTGTGTATCGGGAGCGTTACAGAAAAATGAATACTTGGAAAAAATCAAATCCAATGGTTTTAAAAATATCGAGATCAAAAAGGAAAAACAAGTTGAAATCCCAAGTAACATACTGCTAAACTACATTACCGTGGATGAGCTACAAGCCTTTAAGAGCACAAAAGCGGGGATTTTCAGTATTACCGTGAATGCAATAAAGTAAAAAGGAATGATTTGTTGATGAGTTGACGTGCAGGTGAAAAGATCACTTATAATTAAGTCATTAAAAAATCAAAAATATTATCAAACAAGATAACATTGTAAAAAAATGGACAATAGTAAAAAGCAAAAAGGGATCAATAAAAGACAAATTGGTTTTTTTGAAAAATACCTCACCCTTTGGGTTGCCGTTTGCATCATTGCGGGAATAATTATCGGGCATTTTGCCGGTGACAATATGCAGGTGTTAAGCAACATGGAGATATTCAAGGTCAATGTACCGGTTGCCATTTTAATCTGGTTGATGATATATCCAATGATGCTGCAGGTGGATTTTTCCAGCATTAAGAACGTTGGCAAACGTCCAAAAGGTCTAATCCTTACCTTGGTTATAAACTGGCTCATAAAGCCTTTTTCGATGGCATTTTTTGCCTGGATTTTCTTTTCCAAGATTTACAGTGCTTTTATTTCGCCCGAAATGGCAGGAGAATATATTGCCGGGGCCATATTATTGGGTGCTGCTCCTTGTACGGCCATGGTGTTTGCCTGGAGCTATCTAACCGATGGGGATCCAAATTATACGCTGGTGCAAGTATCCGTGAATGACCTGGTTATATTGGTAGCATTTATTCCAATTGTAACCTTGCTGTTGGGAATAACAGGTATTACCATCCCTTATGACATTTTAATGGCCAGTATTATCGTATTTGTTGTGGTTCCCCTTCTTGCAGGGTACATTACCCATAAGGAGCTAACCAGGCGGAAAGGGAAAGAATGGTTTAACAAAGAATTCCTCCCGAAATTCAAACCCGTATCCATTATTGCCTTATTAAGTACACTGGTGCTATTATTCGCTTTCCAGGGAAAGATAATCATGAATAAACCTTTAATTATTCTCTTGGTAGCTGTTCCACTAATCATTCAAACCTATTTTATATTTTTTATCGCCTGGTTTGCCGGTCGTTATCTAAAATTGCCCCATGCCATTTGTTCACCGGCCGCCATGATTGGTGCCAGCAACTTCTTCGAATTGGCGGTAGCCGTGGCCATTGCCCTTTTTGGTTTGCAATCCCCGGCAGCTATGGTAACCGTGGTAGGGGTTTTGGTGGAAGTACCCATAATGTTGTCACTGGTAGCCTTGGCAAATAAATGGAGATACTAATTTAAAAATATGGTACTACTATTAATTTAATGGAAGAAAATATACTTTGCCCCAAGCTTGTAGGTTATAGGGCATATGGTATAAAGGTATAGGGGTATTGGGTAAAAGGCAAAAGGAAAAAGTTTAAAGGTAAAGGAGAGCATAAATCCTTGTCTCACAGCAGCGAGGGCAGGACTCCCCCTTTAGGAGGTTGGGGGTAAGGCGTAGGAAATTCTTACATCTTATGTCTATACAGGGTGAGGGTTATTATCCATTAAAATAGGGGTAGAACCAAAAATATTTAGCAGGTCTCATACCGAATAGGTCAATTTTAAACTGTCCTCAACAACCTTTTCTTCTATCTTTCTTCTACTTCGGCAACGTGATCGGCATGGTAAGCTTCCCTTTTTCCCATTGGCTTTCTTTCACCGATCGTGGTGTCTTTTCTTGTCTGGTGTTCCATTTCGGAATTGATTTCCGCCCCGATAAGGATTAGGAAACTGGTAAGAAAAAACCACAACAACAGGATAATTATAGCTGCCACTGAGCCATATGTTTTATTGAAGTTTCCAAAATTATTGACAAAATAAGAAAAAGCCCATGATCCTACCAACCAAAGTACCGTTGCTACTATTGATCCCCAGGTAACCCAGCGAAATTTCGGGTTACGTCTAATGGGTGCATACTTGTAGATTAGCGCAATTGTCCCGGTAATTATCAATCCCAGGATCACCCATCTTCCCCAGCTAATGATTGTTTTCAATTCTCCCGGTAATCCCACGTTACCGGTCAATGCCGGGAACCCGACTATAAATCCCAGGCAGATAACCCCAACAACGATTCCTCCAAAAGTAAGAAGCAGCGTTAACCCATTTTCCTTGAAAAAATTACGTTTTTTCTTTTCATCATACGCAATATTCACCCCGCGGAACAAGGCCTTCGTGCCCTTGTTGGCGCTCCATAAACTCAACAAAATACTCAATACAACCCCCCAGCTTAAAGCTTGACCCGAGGTATTCGCCACACTTTGCAAGGTTTGAATCAAAAATTGTTGTGTCAAACTTGGTAAAAAAGAAGACAACTGGGATATTTGTTCTTGGACCTGCCGTGGATCCATAACCAACCCGTAAACGGATATCAATGCAGCTATTGCCGGGAAAAGAGCCAGGAAAAAATAAAATGCAACTCCCGCTGAAACAATGGGTATATTATCATCCTGGACCTGGCCGGGAATCCTCTTCAAAATGCTTAGCCAACCTTTGCCGGTGATCTCTTTCGGCCTTTCAGCCTGTTGCCCGTATTGATTTTCTTAAACTTTTTGTATCTTTTTTTCTTTTATCTCTGCCATAATTTTTTCTTTAACAAGGTTTTGCAAATTAATTCTTAAACAGGAACCCTAACAGGTGTTTAAATCCTGCTAGTGTCATGTCAATGATAAAGCGTCTTGACGTTTCAGCCACTACGCTGGGTTCAAGGTGAATCCGATGCGCTTTAATACATGTGACGCGTCACTAGGGGTTTCACTGGTTTTAATTCCTCTACGGATAAGGGGTTATACTTGAAATCAAACCTTTTTCACTTCTTCACAAATTGTTTTTAATTTATTTAAAGCAATGGGCCAGGTTTCTGACATGTATTCTTTATAATCCTGGTTAGAATCCACATCAATATAAACTGTTGTTGTGCCATCATCTTCTTCTCTAAAGGTATAGGTTTCCGTTGCCCCTTTCCATCCTTCTATTTCAGGGCCGCTGGTTATTTCTTCACCATTTTTTATCATACCATAATATTCAATAGACACGTAATTGTAAGGATCATATTCTTTAATTCGGCTTACCATGCCCGTTGTTTCTCCATTTTCATCGGTGCCGAGAAAAATCATTTTCGAACCTTTTTCCCATTTCCCTTCATACCTGGGATCGGAAGTGAAAACATCTGTCCAATCCTTATAATGATTCTTATCCAACATCATTTTAAAAACATGGACGATATGGGCATTTATATGGGTTTCAAAATGAAGATTTTCCAGGTTCGTTGATGTCCCTGATTCATTATCGATCGTTTCTTCACTGCCTGTTACTGTACCGGTATAAGATCCTGCAGCTTCATTGTAATTCTCGGTATCAGCAGGTTTGTCAAATTCCCCCGGTTTTTACCGGTTACCGGACGGTTCCTCGTATCCATTTTT
>CAZOSQ010000266.1:0-5314 GCA_964582245.1 uncultured Bacteroidales bacterium
GTCCTGCAATGTCAACTATCGCGTACATTCTTTTAAAATTAAAGATTTGTTACTAAAAAATTTTCCCTTAAATAAATGATCCTCAAAATAAAATGAGAATCATTCGGAAAAATGGACTGCAAAAATATAAAACTTTGATTGATCTACAAAGTTTTATTAAACCTTTTTTATTTTTTACCTCTTAATTTTTATCTTAATGCCACTGGAGGTTTCCAGGGACATGAAAAAAAATGATTGGGTTAGTATTTAATTCTTATGTATTATCAAATAAACTACAATATTTAAGTTTTTGTCTATATTCTTCACTATTTTTTGTGATAGCGATACGAAATTTCTTAATAAATTTAACATAGGCTTTTATGATTCAAAGCCTTAATGACCGTAAACAAAAGGTAATTATTGAAAATTGTTTATTTCGGGCGCAATAATGAACTAAGGAGGTGCTTTTTTGCATTCGAGAAATTTCGTTCTACCCTCGGCTGCAGTCTTTGACGGAGGGCAAAATAAAATTTATGAAACATACATGTTTAACAAAACGCAAACACAGGGGTATAATAATTCCTAAACATGTATGTTCCATCATACCAATTTAATACAAATTATTATATGATGAAATGAAGTGTTAAAAAACCAAGGCTGTTTGAGGAATATAAGCTCCCTGGAAATGAGGGGCTAAATGTGGTTGTGCAATATTGATGGATAAGAAATTTGGTATAAATCTTAAAAATAAAATATTTTTTTCACCAATGAATATTAATTAATTACCCCGTTTATCTATTTGTTCATGAACCTTGTTTTTGAGATATTTGTTAATTTAAATAAAAGGAATGTCTACTATATAAAATTTACCAATTGATTTACCTACACGTTTGTGGGGATATGAGTCGTTTTATGAAGATATTGATTATATAAAAATTGAATTTCTATGTTGTTCGTTAAGCAACATGTAACTAAATGATTATATTTGTAGAAGATTTTAGGATTTTTTGCAGAAATACTATAGATTAAGCATGGATAAAATTAAATTAAACGTACTAGGAATATCTTATAGCCAAACACAAACGGGAGCTTATGCCTTGGTTCTTACAGAAGAAGATGGAGACAGAAGAATTCCCATTATCGTGGGAGGGTTTGAAGCCCAATCCATAGCCATTCAACTTGAAGGTTTAAATCCGCCACGGCCATTAACTCATGATCTATTTCATAATTTTGCAAAAGCTTTTCATATAAATTTATTGGAAGTAATTATCTATAAACTTGAGGAAGGTGTCTTTTTTTCACAATTGATTTGTGATAATGAGAAAGAGAAAATTGTTGTTGATGCCCGTACATCCGATGCAATTGCCTTGGCTTTAAGGTTTAAGTGTCCCATATTTACCACCGAGGAAATAATGAAAAGATCCGGGATCAAGCTAGAATTTGAAAAAGAAGAAAAGGGAGCGGGAAAGAAACCTACCTTTTCTGAAAAAATCAGTATCGAAGAAGAGCCTGAAAGCGCCTATAAAGAAATTGATACAAAAAAATTAAAGTCCATGTTAAAAGACGCTGTATCCAAGGAGGATTATGAAAAGGCTTCCTTGATCAGGGACGAGATTCATAGAAGGGGTGAGGACGTTTAATGAAAATATAATAAATAGCAGAAAATTTAATTCCACCTAAATTAACAGTACTGCCTATTCTTGAAATTTGGTTATTTCCATTATTATTGTCGTTTTAAATATATTTTATTCTATTAATTTGATATGCTTCTTCAATATACTTCTTGATGCTAAAAGTTTAGGATAAGGATCAAGTAACAGGTAGAAAATTAAATAATTAAATATATTGAATACAAATGCTTTCAGTGCTAGTGTCTTGTCAATGATAAAGCGTCCTGTCGTTTCAGCCACTACGCCGGGTTGAATGTGAATCCGATGCGCTTTAATACATGTGACGCGTCACTAGTTGATTTTTAATAACCCGGTAATTATTTTGAATGAAATAATATGATCATCTTGTTTCTTTCTATCATAATTGGAGTATTATACGGTTATCAAGTGATTTCTTTTAGAAGAGGATGGAAAAAAATACCTGTTTTTTCCAAAAAAGAAAAAGAAGAGGATTATATAAAGGTTTCTGTTGTGATAGCCTTCAGAAATGAAGCTGATCATTTGGCACACCTGGTTACGGATTTAATCAATCAATCATACCCTAGTGATTTTATCGAGATAATCTTAGTAGATGATCATTCGAAAGATGATTCTCAAGAAATTTTACTTTCGGCAACGCATAACTTTAACAATTTTATTATTTATCCATTAAATAAAAATGTTGAAGGTAAGAAACATGCAATTTCTCATGGGATCCATAAAGCTTCTGGAAAATTTATTATTACAACAGATGCGGATTGCCGCCTCCAAAAAAATTGGGTATCTACCATGGTTTCATGTTACCGGGAACAGGATCCCTTAGTAATAGTTGGACCGGTGGTTATTCCACCGGGAAAAGCTTTTTTTAATAAATTAGAATCGCTTGAATTTTTAACTTTGATTGGATCTACTGCTGGAGCAATCGGAATCGGTAACCCGATCATGTGCAATGCGGCTAACCTTGGTTTTCGAAAAGCTGTGTATCTCGAATTAGAAGAGGATATTTTAAACAAAGCATCATCCGGGGATGATATTTTTTTATTATTGGCTGCTAAAAAAATGTACGGGGGGCATATTTCATTTTTAAAGTCCAGGGAGGCGACTGTTTTTACTATGCCTACAAAGGACTTACGGGAATTCTATCGGCAACGCACCCGATGGACATCAAAAAGCAGGTATTACAAAGATTTTCATATCATTTTCACGGCCATAGTTGTTTTCCTAATAAATTTTTTGTTGTTATTGACGGTTTTCTTGGTAATATTTAACCATCAAGTTTTGTACGGATTAATCTACCTTTTAACTATTAAATTCATGGTAGACTACATGCTCATTGTCCCGGTTGCTAAATTTTGGAATTTAGGGAAACTTACAAGCTATTTTATACCCGCATTCATTCTTTATCCCGTATATGTAGTTTCTGTTTCTATTTTTGCTTTTATTAAACCTTTTACTTGGAAGGAAAGAAAAATTAAGGCATAAAAAAAGGCTGTCGTTAAGACAGCCCTTTCATTGTCGCAAATGATTATTAATCAAGTTCTATAATTTTCTTGATTTTTGAATTTTCATTCGTATTAATTTTCAGGTAGTAGGTACCTGATGAGAAATCATTTTCAGTGGTGCTAAATTTGAAATTATAATCTCCTTGTTCTTGCATTTGCGGTTCCATTAGATCTTTTATTTTTCGTCCTAATGCATCGTAAATTTCAATGCTTACTTTACTTTTCACAAGTAGATTGTATTTCACGTTTACCTCGTCTTTGTATGGGTTCGGGTAAACAGTAAAAGTTGCATCTTCTTCCATGGTTGTTAAATTATTATCAGCAAGAGGCGCACTTTTAACTTTATTCGCATTTTGATAAAAAGCCACCGTGGATATATAGCTTTTTGATGGTGTTACATGTTTTATGATAACAAGCAAGGGATAACGTACATTATAAGAATACCAACGGTAAGTAATTACCTTGTTTTCTGAATTGCTGTTTATAGTGGTTCTTTCTGTTTTTACCCTGAGGACATTGTGAATTTCAGCACCAGGTAAAATTAGGGTTCCAAATCCATCAGCTTCCACATTGTATGTGCCATTTACCTCTGCTTGGTTATCTTCAAATTCTTGTATTCCGGAAAAAGTGCCTGAAAATTGATCACCATAACCAAACGGGTATTTCATTTTCACGAAAGGTTTATGGTACTTGGTTACGGTATTGCAACTTACCGTGCCATATTGTTCTATAATGTTATTGTTGATTTTAAAGTAGAATTGGTTGTTATATTCCTGTAAAACTGTATTTGATTTAATTTTTTTGCCTTTTTCTGTTTCTAATGGAGAAAGCATATAACTTGTTAAATTTTGTCCATTTTTTACTAAGCTACTATAATCCCAAATCATATTGGCTCCAGCGGATCCTTCAACCACCTCAGCGGGATTGGCTAGCACAAAATCGTGCTGATCTCCGGGCATTAAAGCATGATTGTCGTATGTAAGAACTGTCTGCGCATTGAATGCTAGACAAATAAATAAACTAACAAGTGAGAATGTAATTTTTTTCATAATCATTAAGTTTTAATAGTTTTAACACTTAAAAAGTAAATAAGTTTTATTTTTCAAGTTATACGAAATTTTGGTTATGAAAGATACAAATTTTTTTAATTACAAGGAAAAAAAAGTTGAAAAAGAAATCACGTTTGAAAATAATAAATATAAATCATCCTCATTTTCAAAAAAATTAGCAAAGTATTTTCAAAACCTGCCCTTTAACACCTTTTTTATTTGTAAGGATTCATTGACTTGACTATTAGTTGCCAATTTCCGACAGGAACTTAATTCTCATCAATCGAATATCTTCCTCGGTATATTCATCTTCCCCAAGTTCTTCCAAGGCTTCTTCTATAGATTCGGTTTTTGCATCTTCCAAAAAGTAGTAATATATTTCATCTTGGTGTTCCTTATCCATTACACTATTAATATAATAGTCAATGTTGATCTTGGTACCTGAATTCACGATGGCTTCTATTTCTTTTAATAAGTCATTCATTTCAAGTCCTTTTGCATTAGCAATATCTTCAAGGGAAACTTTCCTGTCAATGCTTTGTATGATATAAACTTTTAGGCCCGACTTGTTGACCACCGACTTTACAATCATATCTTGAGGCCTTATTATATCATTTTCTTCCACGTACTTTTTGATAATCGAAACAAATTCTTTTCCGTATCTATTGGCTTTTCCTGCGCCAACTCCAACAATGTTTTGAAGTTCCTTGATAGTTGTTGGATATTGCATAGCCATATCCTCAAGAGATGGGTCTTGGAAAAGAACGAAAGTAGGCAGGCTTAATTTTTGGGCCATCTTTTTCCTTAAGTCCATCAAGATGGAGAAAAGTTGTTCATCCATTGCCCCGGAGCGATTTTCGCTGCCATTAATCATATCATCATCTACTTCGGGATATTCATGTTCTTTACTTAACATAAAAGTATGGGGATTTATAAGAAATTTCTCACCTTCGGCGGTAATTCTCAACAAACCATAGTTTTCTATGTCTTTTTGAAGAAATTTGGCAATTAATGCTTGCCTAATTATGGCATTCCAAAACTTTTCATCATATTCATTTCCCCAGCCAAAAATTTCCAGGTGGTGGTGTTTATATGATTTAATTGTCTCACTAGTTTTTCCTGTAAGAACATTTAC
>CAZOSQ010000267.1:0-5286 GCA_964582245.1 uncultured Bacteroidales bacterium
AATATTATTACGCCGGACGGTAACGGCATGAACGATACCTGGATCGTGAAATATATTGAAAAGTATCCCGATTGCGAAGTCTTTGTATTCAACCGGTGGGGAGAAGAAATATATTATAGTCCAAACTACCAGAACAATTGGAACGCGACTAACAAGAACGGTGATATATTGCCTGATGGCACGTACTATTACCTGGTAAAATTCAAAAATTCAAAAATCAATTATAAAGGGGCTATTACAGTATTAAGAAACAGGTAAGGAGTTGGAAGTGGGAAGTGGGAAGTGGGAAGCGGGAAGTTGGAAGTTGGAAGTGGGAAGTAGGAGCAAATAAAGAGCAAGAGACTTCCAGCTTCAAACTTCGGTCTTCAGACTTCCAGTTTCCGTCTTCCTGCTTCAGATAAGATAAAAATAAAAGTAATTATAAAAACAAATAAAAATGAGTTTTAAATTTGAAAAACTGGTAATTTGGCAAAAAGCTATAGATTTCGGGGAAGTTATTAATAAACTATCTTATAAATTTCCTGTTGAAGAAAAATATAATCTTTCAGATCAAATAAGAAGATCTGCAGATTCAATTGCACTGAATATTTCAGAAGGTTCTATTGGACAGACAAATCCTGAATTTAGAAGGTTTTTAGGGTATTCCATCCGTTCCTTGGCAGAAGTTGTAACTTGTCTTCATAAAGCCAAAAGACGTGAATTTATTACTGAATCAGTGTTCTCAGGTCACTATGAGTATTCTTTTAATCTTATGAACATGTTAATATCATTTAAAGAAAAAATAAAATAAGTATGAATAACTACCCGTCTTCAGACTCCCAGCTTCCAGCTTCAGACCACTAGCTTCCAGCTTCAGTCTTCCAGCTTCAGACTCCCAGCTTCCAGCTTCAGACCACTAGCTTCCAGCTTCAGTCTTCCAGCTTCAGTCTTCCAGCTTCCAGCTTCAATCTTCTTATTTCGGGTTTATAAAAACATAAAAATGAAAAAAATCTACTCAACCCTTGCAATTTTAGTTATCGGCATAAACATTTTCGCCCAGCAGATACCAAATTTAGGTCAGTATTATTCAAACCCATACCTGATCAATCCCTCTGAAATAGGCAGGTCTGATTACACGAACCTTTTTGTCCATTATCGTAACCAATGGGATGGAATGCCTGGTGCGCCAGTGACAAAAGTTTTCACGGCAGATGGCCCGGTTAAAAAGGAAAAAATCGGGTTAGGCTTTAGCTTTTACCAGGACGAGACGAACATCGTCTCTAATTCAGGGGGATATCTTTCTTACAGGTACACCATGAATGTTAAAGAAAAGCACCATTTTTCTTTTGGCCTTTCCGGCGGTGTCCTGCACAACAGGATATACTTTGATCGTATCCGTGCAGATGTGCCTGATGAAAATACCATATTGTATAACATGGAATCAGGTGCCAATTTTGATGCCAATTTGGGATTAACTTACCAATTTAAACAGTTGAAAGTTTCCCTCGGGGGGTACCAGCTTTTAGGTTCCCGGATAGGTTACGCGAACCCGGTAGATGATAAAGAAATCACCTACAGTCTTGTGCAACATTATTCTGCCGGGGTGCAATACAGGTTAAGCAAGAATAAACTACATGTAGATCCACTGGTGCATATCAGGTCTCCACGAGGAATGCCCTTGCAGCTTGATGCGGGCACATACATCAACTATAATGACAATTATTGGATCGGTGCATTATACCGTTCGGGATATGGAATTTCAGCTTCATTTGGTGGTGTTTTCTATGACAGGTTAGTATTGGGGTATGCCTATGATATTAACATGGGTAAAACGGCTGCTATTTCTGGTGGCACACATGAAATTGTCCTTGGTTTGAGGATACAAACCGGCGGGGGTAAAACTGGTACAACAAAATATGATTATGACCATAAAGAATTAGACAAGTTAAAAACACTTAACCAGGAACAGTACGAGGAAATTGAAAAATTGCGCGTTGAAAACGAAATCATGAAAGAAAAAGTTGAAAAGACCGAGCAAAGCGTCCAGGCACAAAAAGAAGAAATAGAAAGGATGAACAAGATTTTTGAAAATGACAAAGAAACTATAGAAGAAGTCATTAGTAAATACCAGGTAGATATCCCGGGTTTAGGGGAAAATGTCACCGAGGGTTTGGAAGAAGACAGTGGAGAAGATTTTAACCCCGACAATAAATATTACGTGATCGTTGGGGCATATTTACGAATAGGGGACGCTAAATTGTTCCAAAAAATCCTGGAAAGAGAGATAGGATTAATTACTAACGTGAAGCCAAAAGAAGGCGGGAAAATTTTCTTTGTCTATTCAAGCATAGTCAAAAGCAACAAGGAAGCCCTTGCCGAATACGACAGGTTGTACAACCTTGGAATTGAAAAATATAAACAAGGCAACTTGTGGATTTACAGGGAGAATTAAAGAAGTGACTGGTAATTGGTAATTAGTAATTGGTAATTAGTAACTGGTAATTGGTAACTGGTAATTGGTAACTGGTAATTGGTAACTGGTAATTGGTAATTGGTAATTGGTAACTGGTAATTGGTGACTGGTAATTAGAGTAATTGGTGACTGGTAATTGGTAAAATAGTAACTGGTGAATTGAAAAAACTGAATATAATATGAAACATCCATGACGAGTAAATTTTGACACACACGAGCATGATTATCATTCATGGATGTTCTATATGACCGCTGAACCGAACGAAGTGAGTTCATAGCTTGCTCCGATTAGGCGGGGGTTATATTTGAAAATGAATATCGTGAATAAAATATATTATAAACATATAAAAAACAAGAAGTATATGAAATATACACCTTATATAACATGCGCCCCTATCCCCTGCTGTATAAAAGGGAAACTTACTATCATGTTGTTATTCATGATAATCCTGCCAGGGATGCTCCAGGGGCAAGACCTTACCAACATCAAAAATAACGAGCCATTCACTTTTAGTGGAGGGTTAAATGCCAGTGGCATCTTTTACGGGGTGGACGGGATGGAAAAAAGGCGCGACCCATTCTCCTGGAACCTCAATGGGAATGTTAACTTAAACATTTATGGGATTGTAGACCTGCCCTTCTCGTTTAATTTTTCGAAACAAAATACCACGTATAGCCAACCATCTTTTCAACAATACGGGATCAGCCCGAAATATAAATTCATAACTGTTCATGCGGGGTACAGGAGTATGCAATTTTCCAGCTATTCCCTTTCAGGAGTCACGTTTCTTGGTGGCGGTATCGAGGTAATGCCGGAAAATTATTGGTTGAAAGGAAAAGCTGTATATGGCAGGTTTGTCAAGGCAATTCCCTGGGGAGACACCCTAAACCCTGTCATTACCTTACCTGCTTACGAGAGATGGGGATATGGAACCATGTTTACCATAGGGAAAATGGATCGTAACATTGACCTGGTCATGTTCCGTGCAACGGATAGGGTAAGTTCAACATATATTCCCGATAGTGCCGGTGTTGCCCCGGCTGAAAACCTGGTAATTGGCTTTAACACCAAGCAAAAAATTGGAAAAAGGATTGTTTTTGACCTTGAATATACCATAAGCGCTTACACCAGGGACACCCGGATGGCCGAGAAAAGATTTGAAACTTACACGTACGTGAACAACCTTGGCGATTTGTTTACTCCACGTTACAGTTCATATTTCAGCAATGCCATCGTGGCGAAATCAACCTACCAGGGCAATGGTTTCTCCCTGGGCGCTTCTTATAAAAGAATTGAGCCTGATTACCAGTCAATGGGGGCAATTTACCTGACCAATGATATAGCTGATTATCTATTTAATGCCTCCAAAAATTTATTCAAAAACAAGGTAAGTTTATCAGGAAGTATAGGTTACCAACACAATAACGTGGGTAAATTGTGGGGCAAGAAACTACCCGGTGAAAATGCCGGGAAGGAAATGGCTACAACCAACCAAAGGGTCATCTCATCACTCAATGGAACTTATAACATCTCTAAGAAGTGGAACCTAGCCTTCAATTACTCAAATTTCAGTGCCACCACGGAGCCAACTCAAATCATTTTGCAGGATTCTATTAAATATGCACAAATAACTAGAAATTTGGGTGGGTCTGTTAATTATAACACGGGAAGCGATAAAATAAAACACGGTATAACACTTACCACGAATTATCAAACTGCCAACACGCTGGACAAGTCTGCCACGTATATATCAGAATATGGTACTGATATGTTAAATTCCGTCTTGGGATACAGCCTGAACATTGTTCCAAAAAACATGGGCATAAATGCTTCCTTAAATTATACTGATTATTTACAAGACACGGTTAAAACAATTACCACGGGTCCTGTTTTTGGGCTGGTAAATAATTTCTTAAAAAAGAAGTTAAGGACAATTGTCTCGTATTCCCTGCTTAAGTCATATAGCAACTCAACATTAACTAGCAATATAAATGTTGTCCGGGCAGGGGTAACTTATAGGGTAAATAAGCACCACTCTTTCAGGATGAACAATAGTGTCATGTTCAAATTTCTCGCTAAACCGGGACAAGGAAATAATCATGTTACCGAATTCAAGGGGACAATTTCTTATGGGTACAATTTTTAAAAAACCTGGGTTATTTGGTTCCGGGATTTTGAACGTAAATCGCTTCATTGATGATTATGCGCCTGGCCGAAAGCCTTAATTTATCGAGGGAAATGATTTTAAAACTGTTATTCCTGTTGGCAAAGGGAGTAGCATTCTAGGGCAACCAAATGAAGTTAATGAAGGAATAATTGAGGGAATAACAGGTGATGTGAAAAAGAAATTAGCTTTATTATTGTTTGAGATTTATAAAGGAAAAGGGAAAAGGACTGCTTTGTATACTAAACGAATTGATATACCGGAAAAAGGAATTGAACGATATAGTTCAATACTTTCAGACTTGGGAAACTTTATTAAATATTACTACTGACCGGGTAAATTTTAAATAAAATTAAAACCGCTAAAGCCCGTGTATTCATGGCTAATAAAAACTTTCGATGCATTTTAGATGTCTCACTTTAATTGACACGAATACCATAAATCATTTATGATATATGACTTGTTATAGATTTTAACCTGGCGGCAATGGAACCACGGGGGCTAAAAGGACGAGTTCTTTGATTTTAGCGGAATGCAATAGATTTTTAGGAACTTTTCTCATTGGCCCAGCAAGGGGTCGGCTTGTGGAAGGCCAATAAATTTTCCGGCAGCCTCATCTAGTCTAAGTCTTCAATAAGAAAGAAATTAAAATTTGGTTCAAGTGTTTTT
>CAZOSQ010000268.1:0-5283 GCA_964582245.1 uncultured Bacteroidales bacterium
TTTACGTTTTAAATCACGTATTTTGCGCTTCAAAAAATAAAATAAAGTATAATAAAATGTCACGTATTTGCCAGATAACAGGAAAATCAGTTATGGTAGGAAATAATGTTTCCCACTCTAAAAGAAGAACGAAAAGGAAATTTTATCCTAACCTATTTGAAAAGAAATTCTTTTTTCCAGAGGAGGATCGTTGGATCAATTTGAAAATTTCAGCCAAAGGAATAAGAATCATTAATAAGGTTGGTTTGAAAGAAGCCTTGAATAAGGCTCAAAAACAAGGTTTTATTAAAACATTTTAAACTAGAGAGAAATGGCTAAAAAAGGTAATAGGGTACAAGTAATTTTAGAATGTACCGAGCATAAGGAAAGTGGACAACCAGGAACTTGACGGTATATTACCACTAAAAATAGGAAAAACACGCCTGACAGGCTTGAACTTAAAAAATACAATCCAATATTAAAAAAAATAACTGTACATAAAGAAATTAAATAATCATGGCAAAGAAGGTAGTTGCAACAATCCAGGACAAATCAGGAAGAAAATTTACCAGGTGTATAAAAATGGTAAAAGAAGGAAAAAATGGTTCTTACACCTTTAAAGATGAAATGGTTGTTAACGAAAAAATTAATGATTTTTTCGCTTAATAACAATTAAGATAACATTAACCTGTTGCAATAAAAGCTTTCTTATTACAAGGAAGCTTTTTTTTCATTAAAATATTAAGATAATGGGGTTATTTTCAAAAGATAAAAAACAGTCCCTCGATCAAGGTCTAGAAAAGACCAAGGATAGTGTATTTAAAAAGCTATCTAAAGCAGTAGCCGGGAAATCAAGGGTAGATGATGAAGTGCTTGATAATTTAGAAGAAGTACTCATTACTTCTGACGTAGGTGTGAATACAACTTTGAAAATAATTGATCGCATAGAAAGTCGTGTTGCACGTGATAAGTATTTGTCAGCTAGCGAGTTAAATCTGATGCTTAAGGAAGAAATAGCTGCCTTACTTTCTGAAAATAATAAGGAAAATCCGCGGGATTTTGATGAAGATTATCCTGTAAAACCCTATGTTATAATGGTAGTTGGTGTAAATGGAGTTGGAAAAACGACCACCATTGGAAAATTAGCATATAGGTTTAAATCAGCCGGTAAAAAGGTGATACTTGGAGCAGCAGATACATTTCGTGCCGCTGCCGTGGATCAGTTGGTGATATGGTCAGAAAGGACGGAGGTTGAACTAATTAAACAAAAAATGGGCTCAGACCCAGCTTCTGTTGCTTTTGACACCATTTCTTCAGCGGTATCTAAAAAAGCAGATATAGTTATTATTGATACAGCTGGGAGGCTTCATAATAAAATTGGTTTGATGAATGAGTTATCCAAAATAAAAAAGGTTATGCAAAAAGTAATCCCGGATGCTCCCCATGAGATACTTCTCGTGCTTGATGGATCCACGGGACAAAATGCTTTTGAGCAGGCTAAACAATTTTCTTTGGCTACCGAAGTGAATGCACTGGCCATTACAAAACTTGATGGAACAGCGAAAGGAGGAGTGGTAATTGGTATATCAGACCAGTTTAAAATTCCAGTAAAATATATAGGAATAGGAGAGAAAAAAGAAGATTTGCAAGTTTTTGACAAAAAAGATTTTGTAGATTCACTCTTTTCGAGCTAATATCTTTTAAATTAGGGTTCTTTGATGAAAACGAAAAAAGATGATTCCGTTCATTCGGTTAATGTTGTAACATTAGGATGTTCAAAAAATTTGGTAGACTCCGAATACCTCTTGAAACAGTTTAAGTATAATAACTTGCAAATTAAGGTTGATGAAAATACATTCGCAGATCTTGTAATCATAAATACTTGTGGCTTTATACTAGATGCCAAGGAAGAATCAATAGATAATATTCTACAATGGGTAGGGGCCAAGAAACAAGGGAAAATTAAAAAACTCATTGTAATGGGTTGTTTAAGTGAAAGATACAAAGGAGAATTACAAGAAGAAATTCCTGAAATTGACGGTCTTTTTGGAGTGAATCAATTCAAGGAAATTATTAATTCTTTAAATTTTTCTTACCAAAAACAATTGGTGAATGAAAGATTCATTACTACGCCAAATCATTACGCATACTTGAAAATATCTGAAGGATGTGATAGAACATGCGCATTTTGTGCCATACCATCATTCAAGGGAAAATACACGTCTAGGACATTGGATGAGATTTGTAAGGAAGCCGAGTTTTTATCCGGGCAAGGAACCAAGGAATTGATTTTAATTGCCCAAGATTTAACATATTATGGAATAGATTTGTATAAAAAGCCAATGCTCGCGGAATTGCTTAATTCTTTAGATTCTATCAATGGAATTAAATGGATTAGACTACATTATGCTTATCCAGCCAGTTTTCCCATGGAACTCATCCAAATAATGCAAAAGAATCCTAAAATATGCCGTTACCTCGATATTCCTTTTCAACACGTAAATGATAACTTATTGCGCAACATGCGGCGAGGTTATAGAAAAAAAGACATTGAAAATTTAATTGATCAATTAAGAAGTAAAATTCCGGGAATTGCTTTACGAACTTCATTTATTACAGGTTATCCAGGTGAAGGAGAGAGAGAATTTGAAGAATTGGCCGAGTTTATAAATACCCAGGAATTTGAACGGTTAGGAGTATTCACATATTCGCATGAAGATGGGACTTTTGCTGCTGAAAAATACCTAGATGAAATTCCATTTGAAGAAAAATTAAGAAGAAAAGAAAAACTAATGCAAATTCAGCAGGGAATTTCTCTCAAGAAAAATAAAGAAAAAATAGGTCAAGAAATTGAAGTTATCGTAGATCGAGAAGAAGGGGATTTATTTATAGGGCGTACACAACATGATTCTCCCGAAGTTGATAATGAAGTTTTAATTACATCAGGAAAAAAATTAAGTTTGGGGAAATTTTATAAGGTAAGAATTCACCAGGTAGATGAATTTGACTTGTACGCAAGTATCTAGTGTCAATGTAGTATTTACCGAATTTTTTCCTAGGAACTTTTAAGGGTAAAGTTCATTAAGGTAAAGTTCATTTGAATGCAATTAGAATATAAGAAGTTCAACGACTTGTTAAAGAGGATAGGGTTGCAAGGTAATTGAGAGTTTTCTAAGATTACTAATTTTTTTTTAAAGAAAAAAAGCCATTATAGTTTTGTCAATAGAAATAAAATACCCCCATATTAAAGGGGGTATTTTTATTTGTTTCTATAGGTCTTTATTGTTTAGACTCATTTTCTTCACGTGTGACAGGCTCTTTTTTCACCTCTATGGTGATATCGCTATTGGTTTCATCAAAATCTACCATGATTAAATCACCTTCTTTAATTGAAGCACCAATAATCACTTCAGCCATAGGATCTTCAAGGTATTTCTGGATAGCCCTCTTCAATGGACGGGCACCAAACTGCACATCATAACCTTTTTCAGCAATATAATCCTTAGCTTTATTTGTAAGTTGGATATTATAGCCAAGGTTCTTTATTCTATCGTAAAGACCTGCCAATTCAATATCAATAATTTTAAAGATATCTTCTTTTTCTAATGAATTAAATATTACCACATCATCAATCCTATTCAAGAATTCAGGAGCAAAAGCTTTTTGTAGAGCCTTTTGTAATACACCTTTTGCATGCTCACCCGAGGTGGCTTTCTTGGTAGAAGTAGCAAAACCTACACCTTGTCCGAATTCTTTTAATTGACGTGTTCCAATATTTGAAGTCATTATAATGACGGTATTCCTAAAGTCAATTTTTCGTCCAAGACTATCTGTAAGCTGTCCTTCATCAAGCACTTGTAAAAGTATATGGAATACATCCGGATGGGCTTTTTCTATTTCATCAAGAAGAACAACAGAATAAGGCCTTCTTCTTACTTTCTCGGTCAATTGTCCTCCCTCTTCATATCCAACGTACCCCGGGGGTGCTCCAATTAACCTGGATACAGAAAATTTCTCCATGTATTCGCTCATATCCACACGAACAAGATTTTCAGAACTATCAAATAAAAACTCGGACAGCACTTTTGCCAATTGTGTTTTACCAACACCAGTGGGACCAAGGAAAATAAAAGTTCCAATAGGTTTATTAGGATCTTTCAATCCGGCACGGTTTCTTTGGATTGACTTCACGATCTTTTTGATCGCATCATCTTGTCCAATTACCCTGCTCTTTAATTCTTCATTCATCTTCAACAAACGAATACCTTCGGCTTGGGCAATTCGTTGCACAGGTACACCTGTCATCATGGCGACAACTTCTGCAACTTTCTCCTCATCCACGATTTCCCTGTTTTTAACCAATTCTTGTTCCCATTTTACTTTTTCTTGTTCCAAGAGTTCACCAAGTTCCTTTTCCTTGTCTCTAAAATTAGCTGCTTTTTCAAAGTTTTGATTTTTAACAGCTTGTATTTTTTCTTTCTTGGTTTCTTCTATTTGTTTTTCAAGTTGTAATATTTTTTGGGGAACCACGATATTGGAAATATGTACCCTTGAGCCGGCTTCATCCAATGCATCTATTGCTTTGTCAGGAAGATGCCTGTCGCTTATATACCGATTGGTTAGATTTACACATGCCTCAATGGCATCTGGAGTATAAAACACATTATGATGATCCTCGTATCTTTCCTTGATGTTATTTAAAATTTCAATGGTTTCCTCCGATGAAGTAGGCTCAACCATTACTTTTTGAAATCTTCTTTCAAGGGCACCATCTTTTTCTATGTGTTGTCTATATTCATCTAATGTAGTAGCACCGATACATTGAATTTCACCCCTTGATAGGGCTGGTTTTAGCATGTTTGCAGCATCCAATGAACCTGTAGCGCCACCTGCACCTACTATGGTGTGAATTTCATCAATGAATAAAATTATATCCGGATTTTTCTGCAATTCATTTAGAATGGCTTTCATTCTTTCTTCGAATTGCCCCCTGTATTTGGTTCCAGCTACGATAGAAGCAAGATCAAGGGTCATGACTCTTTTGCCAAATAATACCCTAGAAACTTTTCTTTGAACGATACGCATGGCAAGACCTTCGGCGATAGCTGATTTTCCTACGCCCGGATCACCAATTAAAACAGGATTGTTTTTCTTTCTACGGCTTAATATTTGGGCTAATCGTTCAATTTCATTTTCCCTTCCAATGATGGGATCTAACCTTGATTCTTCAGCAGCTTTTGTTAAATCAATTCCAAAATTATCTAAAACAGGAGTATCCGAGCTAGATTTAGACATTGAGGAACC
>CAZOSQ010000269.1:0-5266 GCA_964582245.1 uncultured Bacteroidales bacterium
TTTTCTCATTTGGTTTGCAAAGCCAGGAATTATCGCCGGTATGGCCAAAGCCTGGACAGGTGCTCCCTTCTGCAGAAGTAGAGTTTATGTGGAATCCGGCAATGGAAGCAATTTCTTATAATTTGGAAGTATATGCTGATGAGGAAATGACAGAATTGCTCCTACAAGTAAATAGTGTTGACCATTTTTATAATTGGGTATCACCCAAGATAGGCAATCATTACTGGAGGATACAGGTCATAACGCAAGAAGATTCAATCCCATGGCAGAATTTAAAGAATTTTACCATATTTGCACCTTCTCGCATAGCAGATATGGTATTATGGTTGTCAGCAGATACACTAGTTACCTTGGAAGGTGAAAAGGTAACCCAATGGGGAGATTTAAGTGGAAACAATAATAACTTAATACAAAATAACAGTAACAATCAGCCTGTTTTTGAATCTAGTGTGATTAACAATAAACCGACAATTCATTTTAATGGTGAGTCAAATTTTCTTACAACTACATTTAGCAATACCTATAATCAGCCAAATACCTATTTTATAATATACAATTTAAAGGGTACTGCAAACAATGTCATCTTTGATGGTATAAGCACAGCTTCGCGAAATATGTTTGACTACACTGGTTCTGCTATTAGGGCTTGGTCAGGAACTGGAATAGAATATCTCAAATCCTCACCCTTTGGATTTACTTTAAATACAATTTATTATGACGGTGAAGATAGCAAGCTTTACGAGAATGGTTTGTTAAAAGCAAATGGGAACACTGGCTCCAACAGTATTACTGGGTTAACTTTAGGAAAACACGTATATTTAAGTCGGTTCCACAATGGAAGTATTAGCGAACTAATAATGTATAATGATATATTGACTGATGGGAATAAGCAAAAAGTAGATAATTATTTAAGGTTTAAATATTTTCCAGAAAGCTATGTGTGGCCTGTAAATCTTGGCTTGGACATTTATGTAAATAATAGCTTTTGCTCTAATTCTTTTTCTTTAGATGCGGGCGAACGTTTCGAATCCTATAATTGGTCTACAGGAGAAACAACACAAACCATAGAAGTTACAGAATCAGGCCTATATCATGTTACGGTGACAGATATTTTTGGCATTGAAAGTTCAGATACAATAATGGTAAATATAGAAAGGCCTTCAACCAATCTAAATCTCGAGTCAGATCAAATATGTATAGATGAGGAGCTTTCAGTTTATCCTGATCTTGCGAACCATGATGAATTTTCCTATTTATGGAATACTGGTGCTAACTCAGCATCAATTCAGATAGGTGAAACAGGGTATTATTGGGTAGAGATATTTGATAATTATGGATGTTCAGCTTTATCTGACACTATTTTTGTTGACGCTTTTGGCATAGATCTCGAATTCGAAGATACACTTGAATTATGTTCAGGAAATACAATCCAGGCGTTGGGCTATCCCGATGTGTCAGATTATAATTTTTTGTGGCTCAAAGAAGAAGACCCATCTTTCATTGCTGAAGAAAACGAAATAGATATTGAGTCATCTGGCATGTATTTTATTGAAGTAACAAACAATTTTGGATGTAGCTACAATGATTCTGTTTTTATCGAAGTTATTGGCACAGCTCCTTTGATTGACATCAATTACCAAAGTGAAGTTTGTCTGGGGAGTATAATAACTTTTGATAACAACAGTCTTCCTGGAGAGGAATCGGATGAAATAATTGGTTTTACCTGGGACTTTGCAGATGGAAACTATAGCACAGAAGAAAATCCTGAGCATTTATATGAAAATACCGGTGAATATGAGATTATTTTAGAAGCTGAGTCAGCAAGTGGCTGTAATAGCATTTCAACCTTAAATGTTCAGGTCAACTCTCCGCCGGCCTCTTCCTTCAATTATTCAGGAGGGTGTATTAACTACCCTGTGTTTTTTGAAAACACAAGCTATATCCCAGACGGCTATGAAATAACCGCAGTGGAATGGTCGTTTGGTGATGGCTCAACTTCAAATGAATTAAATCCGGAATACACCTATACTACACCAGGCATATATGAGGTTATATTAACGACTTATTTAAATAATGGATGTTCAGATATGTTTAGTGCTGAAGTACTCATTTTGGAAGAAGCGGAGTCATTAGAAAACTTCTCATTAATCTATCCCAAAAACCATCAGACTTTTTCAAATGAGAGTATTAACTTGGAATGGAATGATCAAAGAGATGTTTATGGGTATATGGTTGAGGTATCTTCATCTGATGTGTTTGATTCCATTTTATATGCATTTGAAACCTCTGATAGTTTTATTAATGTAGACATTGAAGTTTCGGGAGAGTATTATTGGCGAGTAAAAGCATGGAATGTATGTCGGGATACTGTTTATAGTGAAACTGGTGTTTTCGGTATTTTTAACCCCTCTGATTTAGATGGACTTGCTTTATGGTTGGAAGCCAGTAATGTATTGGTAGATCAGGATGGTTATGTTTCACAATGGATAGATCAAAGTTCAAATAGTTTTGAAGTTCTTCAATCTAATCCAGACAATCAACCTCAAAAAGAAGAAGACCCTCGGTTAGGACTACCTGTCATTGAGTTCAATGGTATAAATAATTATTTCAATGTAGATTTCAACCAGGTATTCCAGCAACCAAATTCTTATTTTATTGTTTGGAAACATAATACAGAAGAGAGGGTTTTTGCATTTGACGGTTTGAATAGTGAAAACCGTAATGCAGTTTATTATCGGGAAACTGGTAATATGTATATGATTTCCCCTTCGGGCATATCTATAGGTTATCAAAAGCAAGCTCCTTTTGATTATATGATATCCTCTGCACTTTTTGACAACAATAATAGTCTCTTTTTTGAAAATGGCCAATTTTTAGCTTCCGGTGATCCGGGACCCGATGGTGTAGACGGTTTAAGAATAGGGTCTCAACATACAGGTATCAATTGGCTTAATGGAGCAATTGCGGAATTTTTATTCTTTGATACTTTTTTAGATGAGAATGACCGTCAGAAAGTAGAAGACTACTTATTATCTAAATACGGCCCTCCTGTCAACCTCGGCCACGACAAAAACATCACCTACGGCTTCTGCCCCGTCACCTTAGACGCCGGCGAACGATTCGAATCCTACCTTTGGTCCACCGGGGATACTACCCAGACCATTGAAGTAAATACTTCAGGCATGTATAGCGTAATTACAACGGATATTTTCGGACAAACTTCCTCTGATACCGTTACAGTTACCTTTCCTGAACCTAATTTAAATAATACTTCACCCATTTTATGTCAAGGTGATAGCCGTAACATATATCCAGAAATATCCCAATCTGAAAATTACACCTATGAATGGAGTACAGGGGATTCTTCCAGTTCAATCAATGTAAGTGAAGAGGGCGAGTATTGGGTGAAAATTACAGACAACCAAGGTTGCTACATGTATTCTGATACGCTCTATTTAGAAATAGACACCTTCTCCTCAACAGTTTCCTTAGGGGATGAAAGTGATTTGTGTACAGGCAATTTACTTGAGGCGAATTGGGGGGATGATGTTGAATCCGATAATTTAAGTTTCATATGGAATACAGGAGAAACAGGTCCTGCCATATCCATTAATGAATCAGGAGTTTACAGTGTGACAATTACCAACCAAAATAACTGTACAGGTTCTGATGAGATAACAGTTAACATAATAGGTACTGCCCCGGAAGTTAATTTTAATGCAACAACAACTTGTTTAGGAGAAACAACATTCTTTACAGACTTAACTCTTCCAGCAGAGGAGGATACGATACAGTCTTGGTTTTGGGTTTTTGAAAACGGACAGACAAGTGACCTTCAAAATCCTTCAATTAATTTTTCAGAGCCTGGTATTTATGGTGTTAGTCTTTTTGTGGAAACTGCCTCGGGATGCGATAACTATACACAAAAGAATGTGGAAGTATTAAATGTACCTCAGGTTGATTTTACTGTTTCAGATGCATGCATAGGTTATCCTGTTACATTTTTTAATGAAACAGTTTTTCCTGGAGACGAGTTAATAGAGAGCTGGCAATGGTCTTTTGGCGATGGGCAAAGTAGTGATATTGAAGAACCAGATCATACCTATGTCAATTCGGGTATTTATGAAGTTAATCTTGTGGCGACACTTGTCAATGGTTGCGCAGACTCGATAAGCTATCCAATAAATATCCCAGATAATCTTCCATTGCCTGGTGATTTTTCCTTAGTTTATCCTAAGCCCGGGCAAAACCTTTTTGAATACGAAGTTGAGTTTTCATGGAATTTTTCTCAGAATGGTTTTGCTTATGCATTAGAGGTTAGTATGAGCGAGGAATTTAATAATGAAGATTTGGTTTATTTACATGAAACGACGGGTAATTCCGTAATTTTAGATTTAACTGATCCAGGACAGTATTTTTGGCGTGTTAAGGGATGGAATGCCTGCCGCGATACAATTTATACTTCACCAAGTACATTTAGTCTTTTTAATCCTGATGATTTGGATGGACTTGCTCTATGGTTGGATGCAAACAATGTATTGGTAGATCAGGATGGTTATGTTTCACAATGGATAGATCAAAGCTCAAATAGTTTTGAAGTTCTTCAATCTAATCCAGACAATCAACCTCAAAAAGAAGAAGACCCTCGGTTAGGACTACCTGTCATTGAGTTCAATGGTATAAATAATTATTTCAATGTAGATTTCAACCAGGTATTCCAGCAACCAAATTCTTATTTTATTGTTTGGAAACATAATACAGAAGAGAGGGTTTTTGCATTTGACGGTTTGAATAGTGAAAACCGTAATGCAGTTTATTATCGGGAAACTGGTAATATGTATATGATTTCCCCTTCGGGCATATCTATAGGTTATCAAAAGCAAGCTCCTTTTGATTATATGATATCCTCTGCACTTTTTGACAACAATAATAGTCTCTTTTTTGAAAATGGCCAATTTTTAGCTTCCGGTGATCCGGGACCCGATGGTGTAGACGGTTTAAGAATAGGGTCTCAACATACAGGTATCAATTGGCTTAATGGAGCAATTGCGGAATTTTTATTCTTTGATACTTTTTTAGATGAGAATGACCGTCAGAAAGTAGAAGACTACTTATTATCAAAATACGCCCCTCCCGTCAACCTCGGCCCCGACAAATCCATCACCTACGGCTTCTGCCCCGTCACCTTAGATGCCGGCGAGCGTTTCGAATCCTACCTCTGGTCCACCGGGGATACCACCCAGACCATTGAGGTGAATACACCCGG
>CAZOSQ010000270.1:0-5259 GCA_964582245.1 uncultured Bacteroidales bacterium
GTATTTGGCGTGCAAATATAAAACAGTTTTTTTTATTTACAATACATTTCCCGGAGTTTTTTTAATTTTTTTTTCTTTTAACTTGTAAAATATTAATTTTGAGTTCTGTTGATTAACAGCAAAGTTAAATAAATACTTTTTAAGTATAAATATTTGATAATAATATTATATATTCGTTAAAATATTTTATGCTCTCATGAATGGTAAACAGGAATACAACATCCTTGCACATTATGTCAGGAGATCAGGATCAGGTAAATTCAAAACCGGGAAGATATCAGTTGACAAATGTAATTCTGTGTTCTCAACAATATAATATGCTTTTTTATTAACTAATTATATAATTGTTTTTTACCATGAGACACCGTGATAAAATATATTATTTTAAAAATTATAACGATTTATCTCCTTAAAGAAGGATTAAAATATAGCCTCTCAAAATTTGAAATTGACTAAACTAATACAATAATATATATAAAAGTGGTTAAAAGTATTGTTATCATCCCTTCCTATAATGAAAAGGAAAATATAGAAAAGATAATCAGGTGTATCTTTCTTTTGAAAAAGCAGTTCGAAATTTTAGTGATAGACGATAATTCCCCTGATGGGACTGCAGACATAGTTAAGAAATTGCAAGCAACAAGATATCCTGAAAAATTGCATTTGCTTCAAAGACAAGGTAAACTTGGATTGGGAACTGCATACATCACGGGCTTTAAATGGGCTTTGGAAAAACACTATGATCTAATTTTTGAAATGGATGCTGATTTTTCACATCACCCGAAAGATTTATTAAAATTGTACCATTCTTGCATCAAAGATGGGGCTGATCTCTCCATTGGTTCGCGATATAAAACAGGTGTCAATGTAGTGAATTGGCCAATGGGCAGGGTTATGATGTCTTATTATGCATCCAAGTATGTTCGTTTTGTGACCGGAATGAAAATCAATGATACTACCGCGGGTTTTAAATGTTACACCAGGAAAGTCCTAGAAAATATAGATTTAGATAAAATTAAATTCAAAGGATATGCATTTCAAATAGAAATGAAATTCGCAGCATGGAAATTAGGTTATAACATTAAAGAAGTCCCTATTGTATTTACAGATAGGAGAAGTGGGACATCTAAGATGAGTGGGGGTATTTTTAATGAAGCTTTTTGGGGTGTAATCTTCATGAAATTAAGGAGCCGATTTAAGGATTATCAAAAAAAATAACAAAATACATCTTTATTAATATATTAAGAGGAATGTCAAAAGAATTATTTCTAAAAAATGGAACGATTGTAAATGAAAACCGAGAATTTCTTGGTTCTATCCATGTGAAAGAGGGTTTCATACACGAAATTATAGAAGGGGATGCAAAAGATATACCGCACGGGATTGAAGTAATAGATATAACTGGTAAACAAGTTATCCCGGGGGTTATAGACGACCAAGTGCATTTTAGGGAACCAGGTCTCACCCATAAAGCAGATATTGGTACAGAATCAAGAGCTGCCATCGCCGGGGGAGTTACCTCCTTCATGGAAATGCCGAACACGAAACCACAAACAGATAGTCAAAAACTTCTCAATGAAAAATTTGAAATTGCATCTAAAAAGTCTTGCTCAAACTATTCCTTTTTTTTGGGGGCTACAAATAACAATTTAAATGAAATATTAAAAATTGATCCCCTGAAAACCTGCGGTATAAAGGTTTTCATGGGGTCATCAACAGGCAACATGCTAGTGGATAGCCCCCGTGCATTGGAAGAAATTTTTAGAAACGCAAATGTTCCAGTGGCTGTTCATTGCGAGGACGAAGGTATTATAAAGGCGAATACCGAGAAATATAAAAGTCTTTATGGTGAATTTATTCCCATGGAAAGTCATATGCACATTAGGAATGAAGAGGCATGTTATAAATCCTCCTCAACCGCTGTTGAGTTAGCCAATAAATATTCCACGAGACTTCATGTGCTGCATATCTCAACTGCCAAAGAACTAGAACTTTTTACCAATAAAATACCTTCATCCGAAAAAAAAATAACATCTGAAGTTTGCATCCACCACTTGTTTTTTACCCAAAAAGATTACAGTAAACTAGGTAGCCGTATCAAATGGAACCCTTCAATCAAAAAAGAATCTGACAAAGACGCCCTAATGGCAGGTCTACTTTCAGATAAAGTGGACGTTATTGCCAGTGACCATGCCCCTCATACTATCGAGGAAAAGGAAAACCCTTACTTATCTTGTCCTTCCGGGGGACCATTGGTTCAACATACCCTTCCTGCCATGTTGGAATTTTATCATAGTGGACAAATTACCCTTGGAAAAATTGTGAATAAAATGTGCCATACTCCTGCTGATATCTTTCAAGTGAATCATAGAGGGTACATTAAAAAAGGATTCTATGCTGACCTGGTAGTGCTGGATCTTGATAACCCCTGGGAGGTTTCAAAAGAAAATATCCTTTACAAATGCAAGTGGTCGCCATTTGAAGGATACCGTTTTCGATCCAAAATTATTTATACCCTTGTAAATGGCAATATTGTATATGACCATGGTATAATTCATGATGGAATAAAAGGAATGCCATTGACGTTTAATAGATAACCCTAATTATTTAAATATTATGAAACATA
The DNA here is from genome assembly GCA_964582245.1 of uncultured Bacteroidales bacterium. Taxonomy (GTDB): domain Bacteria; phylum Bacteroidota; class Bacteroidia; order Bacteroidales; family CAZOSQ01; genus CAZOSQ01. Next base: position 2,627 of record CAZOSQ010000270.1, read on the forward strand.
CATGTTTAACAAAACGCAAACACAGGGGTATAATAATTCCTAAACATGTATGTTCCATCATACCAATTTAATACAAATTATTATATGATGAAACATCCATGATTAAAAATCACATACAAAGATGAAAATAAACTTCATGGATGTTCCATGTTACCTTAATATATAAAATTATTTACACATGAAAAAAAAAGTATTTATACCTCTTATCTTAGCGATGATAATTTGTTTTTCTTGTACGGAAAATGCTAAAGATGATAAAGTACAAGATAACAATGGGGTCTCTAAAAACAAGTATGATGGAGAACCTGCAATAGCCAAATCAATCACTTATGAAGTTGTTATTAAAAATGAAGATCCCGAGGATGTATTCAAAGAATTTTGTCTAAAGGAATTTCAAAGTGAAGATTTTATTAATAACCTTTTCGACATGATATATAAAGGTGAATTGGAGGCTTATAATTTTGATGACAGCACTAAGTTGTCTAAGAAGGATATCAAAGAAATTGAAAACACGGAAGGATTTGATCGTTCAAAGATCGGTATGTTCCAATTTAACGAATCTTGGCATTTTAATAAAGAACAAGGTGTTTTTGTAAAAAAAGTGAAAAGTATCATGATGGGGCAAGCTTCTTATACAAGTGATGGGATATTAAAGGGTTACAAACCTATTTTTGGTGTAAAATTTAAATAACTGGGAATATAAACTTTAACATATTCCTATTCTAATTTTAATTTGATAAACGTTCATTTTATATATCATTTGTTTTTTATCAAATAATTACAAGGATCATATTCCTTGGTTTAAGTTTCTATTACCAGGCCCTGCCTATCTGGGAGATTAATAATCTCTTGTGCTTATAGCAAAATGTGATACGGGGATATCTATTTCTCCTAACTTATTTTATTGTTATCCAGAATTTAACTGAAAATCCACTTTCCATGGGTAACTAGTTTTAGTATGGGTGAAAAATATTTATAACTTTGTGCCGCTTCATAATATCATTACAATGTATATTAAGTAAAAATTTAACATGATTAAATTATGCTGACAGTTGAAAAAATTGGTGGAACTTCCATGTCACAGTTTCAGTATGTATTAAAAAACATAATTGTGGGAAAGAGAAAACCATCCGAATTTTATAACCGGATATTTGTTGTTTCCGCCTATAATAATGTTACCAATTATTTACTCGAACATAAAAAAACTGGGGAACCCGGTATATATGGTTTATTTGTTAATAACGATCCATATGATTATGCTCTTGATGATCTCCTTCAAAAATTGATAGAAATCAACAAGACCTTTGTTGACATTAAACTTGACCTTAATGTAGCAGAAGCTTTTATCATTCAAAGAATCCAGCAAGCAAAAAACTACTTGGACAATCTCAGGGAAGTTTTATCATCCGGGTATGTCAATAAAATTAATATACTCCTCGCGGCCAGGGAAATATTAGCATCAATTGGCGAAGCTCATTCTGCTTTCAATACTGTCAATATTCTAAATAACAATAATATAAAAGCCGTTTTCGTGGATTTGTGCGGGTTTCATGATTCGGAATTTCTTACCATTGATGAAAGAATTCACCGAAATTTCCAGCACATAAATTTTGATAATGTGATGCCTATTGCTACTGGTTATACTAAGGGTACAGAAGGAATTATGAGAGAATTTGATCGCGGTTACACCGAAGTAACTTTTAGTAAAATAGCAGTTAAAGTAAAAGCGGATGAAGCAATCATTCACAAGGAATTTCACCTATCATCAGCTGATCCTAAAATTGTTGGTGTTGACAAGTCGGTACCCGTAGGATTTACTAATTATAACGTGGCTGACCAACTGGCAGATATAGGCATGGAAGCCATCCATCCGAAGGCTTCAAAACCTATTGAAGTATCAGGTATCAATATCAGGATTAAAAATACTTTTGAACCAGATCATCCTGGAACCTTGATAACCAAGGATTATATAGGACAGGAATCGAAAGTTGAAATAATCACCGGGTCTCATAAGTTAATTGCCATTGAAATTCACGATCCTTTAATGGTTGGTGAAGTAGGTTTTGACCTAGGAATTTTGGAAATTTTCCAACGTTACAGGATTAGTTATATCACGAAAACCACCAATGCAAATAGTATTACCCATATAATTTGGGAAAAAGATTCGAATGCAAAATTATTAGCAGAGCTAAATGCAAAGTATGATCATGTAACTATTAAACCTGTCGCTATGGTTTGTGTCCTGGGAACTAACATTGCTCACCCGGGAATATTGTCAAATTCAGCTAAAGCATTATCTAAAAATAAGATCAATATAGAATGTGTATCCCAGTCGCTGATGCAGGTAAACATGCAATTCGTGATAGACAGGAAAGATTTTAATAAGGCAATTATCTCCCTGCACAAGGCGTTAATTGAAAATTAAAAAAATAATACCCTTGGCTGAAGATAATCTAAAAAACTTATATAAAGAACATTATAATTTCCAGTTAATAAAAAATGAACTGGAAAAAGATTTAAATGAAATTAATCTTTCCGGTCTAGCAGGTTCAAGTTTGGCTGCTTTTACAAGTTCCCTGTTTGAATACACCGGCAAAAGGCACTTGTTTATCATGCCCGAAAAGGAAGAGGCT
>CAZOSQ010000271.1:0-5248 GCA_964582245.1 uncultured Bacteroidales bacterium
TACCAATCACTAATGACTAATTACCAATTACCAATTACCAATCACTAATGACCAATTACCAATGACCAATGACTAATTACCAATCACTAATGACTAATTACCAATCACTAATGACTAATTACCAGTTACTAATTACCAATTACCAATCACTAATGACTAATTACCAATTACCAATTACCAATTACCAATGACTAATGACTAATGACTAATGACCAATGACCAATGACTAATTAACTAATGACCAATATAATACGATATATATTAATGATGAATTTTTCTTTTCTTCTATTTGCTGCCAAAGCTCAACAATTGGACCAAGTTGGCAAAAAAGGAGGTGTAAAAGTGGGGGGCGGTATTGGAATTTCAAACCAATTTTATCATTCCAATGGTGAGAGCAACTTGAATATACCGGCAAACACCTATTTATTAAATGGGAGGATAAACCTAAACCTGTATGGTTGGGATTTTCCTTTTTCAATTTCTTACAGCAACAGGAAATTTATCACCAATCAACCTTCCAATATAATAGGTGTAAGCCCCAAATATAAAAACTTGACATTGCATGCAGGGGTTCGGAACATGACTTTTTCTCCATATACCTTGAATGGTCACACCTTTACTGGAGGAGGGGCCGAGTATGATTGGAGGAAAAAAGGTTTATCTTTCAAAGCCATGGGTGGCCGGTTATTGGCTGCTGTAGATTATGACCCGGGAAATCCCCGCGCTTTTCCTACTTATGCCCGGAATGCCGGGGCGGTGATGGTGAACTATAACAAAGGTGGGGATCAAGTGAAATTAATTGTTTTTTATGCACTGGATAATGCTAATTCGATCAATCCTGTTCCTGATTCGGTAACAGCTTATAATAACTTGACCCCGCAAGAAAACATCGTGTACAGTGCGGGTATTAAGAAAAAAATTTCTTCTTTTTTCTTGCTTAAGGCTGATGGCGCTATTTCATCGTGGGTAAGTGATACCGAGGGCTTAGAGGTGAATAATCGCCCAAACCGGTTGGATAAGCTTTTTCTTAAAAATCCCGGGAAATCATTTTACTATAGTGCTTATAATCTTGGCGCTGACTTTAATTTTAAAATATTTTCCCTGGGATTGGGATATGAAGCCGTTCAGCCTGATTTCCACACACTCGGTGCATATAGGGTGGCCAATGATTTTGAAAATATTACCACCAATGTTTCCACGAAATTATATAAAGATAAAGTACAGCTTTCTTCCAGGATCGGTGTGCAACGCAATGATTTGGATGACCAAAAGACAAATAGCAACTTCAGGTTTGTCTCTGGTTTAAATGCATCTGTCAATGCCAGTGAGAGATTGCAATTCTCGGTCAATTACTCGGGATTCAACAGCGTGACAAAGATTAAACCTGTTGAACAACAATATTTTGAGCCTGATCATTATTACCATGTTGATACTGCCAACATAGTCCAACTTACAAATTCTTTTAACGGGAACATCAATTATAAAATATCGGAAAACGACAACTTCGTGCACAACGTAAGCAGTAACACGAGTTACCAGGCAGCAGATAACAAGCAGAGTGATCAACGGTTTGGAAACAATATGATGGCCAATGCCATAAATTACCAATTGATGTTCAAGAAAACGGGGCTTAACATGGGAACCTTTGTAACCGGGAGCTTTAATGAATATAACCAGGGTACTTCCAAGTACTTTGGGTTTGGCTTGAATGGAGGGTATGGTTTATTTCAGAAAAAAGTAGCTGTTGGTTTATCCATAAATAGTTCACTTAATTATGAGGGAAATCTACATACCGCGACACTGTTGGGGATTTCCAACAATTACTCCTATTCCCTGGCAAAAGGACATTCTTTTAACCTTAATTTGAGGTTTTCGGGACGATACAAAGCAGCTGATTCCAGTTTCAGCCTTTATAATAAAAATTTAGCCGAGTATTTTATCACTGTGGCTTACAGGTATAATTTTTCAAAAGGTTTATAAAAATGAAGGACTCTCGATCCAACACGGTTCAAAAAAATATGATTAAAATGAATAAGGTAACATGTAAACTGATTTTTACGGCCATTCTTTTGTTTGGTTCCATGATCCATGTTTCGGCACAGCAAAAAGCGGTTTCTGCCGGGGCGGAAGTATTGTCAAACGTAGGTAAAATTGCCTCGAATGCGCAACAATATGTAAATAAAATTGATGCCGTAGTTGACAAGGTTGCCGAAAATGACCTCTACAAGACCGTGGTGGACGGCTTTTCCGGCCAATTCCCCTATGGCATCAAACCTTCCAATGGAAATGCCAATTATGCCTTGTTCATTAACGAGATAAAGCCTGACCCGGAACTGGGAATGATTGCAGAAATATACATTAAGATCCCGATCGGGAACAATAAGCACCTGTATTTTCTCGCGGATGCAGTTCCTGTTTCCAATGGAAGTATCACGGGAGATTTTAAATTATTTCTGCTCAATAACGTGGATATGACGTTCGGGCAAGGGTACAAGTTGGTTTTTAAAGGTTTAGGAAGCGGGAAGCTGGATTCAACCTACGTCACGTTCGACTGTAAAGGATACAAGGACATTTCATTGAGTGGCCGGCTAATATTAGACTCCACTGCCATTGAGCAATACTCTGAAGATGGTGAAAAGACTAATAAGCCTTTGGATCTCAGTTTTTACGTGTATACAGATTTCCTTGAAAACATGTTGCTTGAAGTATCTAATGTTCCCGAATTCCAGTTCACCTCCCTCCCGGGATTTAAATGTAAAATAGAGTCACTTATCATTGATAACAGTGAAATATCCAATTCACCTAGCTTTAATTTACCTTCGCATTATGTGGAAGTTTCACCATCCTCAGCCTCCCTGGGACCCTTGTGGAAAGGACTTTATTCTTCTGAAATTACTATTACCGTACCTAAAGCATTCACGGAAAAAGCTGTTGATAAAGAGGGGAATTCCCTGGAGTCTTATGTTTTGACCGTTTCAGATTTTATCATAGACCAGGATGGCGTTTCATTTTTAGCTGAAGCACGGGCAGAAAGTACCGTGAGTGCGCCAGCGCATTTGATCAGCTGGCAGATGAAAGGGTTTGATTACTCCATTGATAGCATCGGGTTGGAAATTATACAAAACGGCTTGACCGGGGCAAAATTTGAGGGAGGTATTGTTTTGCCCATCTCGGATAAAAATGATGTGGCAGGAAATACTTATATTGATTTTTATATCGCGGGTAAAATAAATTCCAAAAATACTGGTATTGACTATTATGGAGGGCTTGCCATAGAGTCGGATGAGCCGGTTATCGAGGCAAAGGGTTTGTCAGCCAGCTTGGAGCTCACGGGATTGGAACTGCAGTTTGAATACAAAGACTATCAGTTTTACCCAAGGGCTATCCTGGATGGTTCCGGGGGAATAAAACCAAAAAAAGAAGGTGAATCCAAGGAATTGGCTACATTGGATGTCGAATTCGCCGGTTTGGCCATCAATAGCAGGAAGCCTTACTTGAGCTTGGACGAGGCACGCGGGGGATATGTCAAGATGAAAGGCAATAGCAGCGTGATGGCCAAATTGCCGGTTTATTTTACAAACATGGGTATTGTAACAGAGGATGAAGGGCAAAGGACAGGGTTCAGCGCCACCATGAATGTCAGTTTCCAAAAGAGTAGCGGCAACAATTCCCAAAGCTCCAACGGGTTTGGCGGGACAACCGATTTCGTGGTATGGTCCAGGCAAAAAGTTGTTTCAAAAAAATGGAAATTTGATGGTTTTGATCTCAATAGGATTACCATTGATTTAGACCAAAAAGCATATAAACTCCATGGGGTCGTGGAGCGATTTGAAAATAACCCGGACTACGATGAAGGTTTTTGCGGGAATTTGGACTTGGAAGTAATTGAAAAAATCAAGGTGAAAGGTACTGCTTTGTTTGGCAAAAAGGACGGGTTCAGGTACTGGTTGATGGATGCCAATGCCTCTATCCCTCCCTTGCAAATTGCACCGGGGGTGGACCTTAATTCCTTTACCGGGGGCATTTACCATCACATGTACATGACCGCCGAAAAAGCAAATGAAGGTTCGGGTTGTATCCCCTCATCGGGAAGAAAATACTTGACGAATAACACTATATTCCTAGGCCTGTTGGCGGGTGTTGGTGTACAGTCCACCGGGGGGGGGAATGCATTCAACGGGAATATAAATTTTGGTATAGAATTTAACAACAACGGGGGAATCAATAGCATTGCCACCTGGGGTGGGGTACAGTTTGCCGATTTTGGGTTTACCCCCCCTGATATTTCCGAAGTGGCAGATGCTACAACCTCTGACCCCGAGCCTTATGATTCGGAAAACCCACCGGAGCCTAGCAATGAAAGACCCGGGGATGCTTCCTTGTGGGCAGATTGGTTTGTTATGTACGACTTCCCTAATAAGACCCTGCAAGGTGATTTTAACGTGTACGTAGATGCTATGGGTATCCTAAAAGGAACCGGGGCCAATTCACGCGCCGGAAACATATCCCTGTATGCTTCCCCTGAAAAGTGGTACGTGTACTGCGGTAAACCGATTGATCCAATGGGAATCGAAATTATTAACATGGTGAAATCCTCGTCTTATTTATGCGTGGGTAAATTGCCCACGCCACCCATGGCGCCCATGCCTTCCGAGGTTAGGGGTTTTAACAGCAACGTGATGGATGTCGGACTGTTAAATGCCGGTAACGGCTTTGCCTTCGGGTCACGGGTCTCTATTAAAGGAACCCCGGGATTGCCTTTATTTGTGTGTAATGCCAGGGCAGAATGCAGGTATGCCTTTGGGGCCGGATTTGACATCATGATGTCACAGTCCAGCCAGCCTGTGCCATGTCCCGGTACAGAATATACCGAGAGAGGAATAAACAACTGGTATGCCACGGGGCAAGCTTTTATATATGGTGGAGCAGATATTGGTGTATCATATGACTGTTTTCCTTTTGGAAGTGGGTTTCTCAATGTACTGGGCTTTCACGTGGGTGCCGGGTTCTTTGCCCAATTACCCAGACCGTCCTACTTCCAAGGAGCCGTTACGGCATCATTCAGGGTTCTTAAATGGCCTTTCATCCAATCCTTTAATGTGGAAGTAGGGGAAATATGCGAAAGCAAGACTTTAACAAACAACGTCCTCATTGCAGAATAGGTAACATCTACCATTCATTCGGAAACTGTCGATGTGAACACGGTAACAACCGCCACTTCCAGTGAACAGCTAGAAGACTTTACCTC
>CAZOSQ010000272.1:0-5237 GCA_964582245.1 uncultured Bacteroidales bacterium
CAATAATAATTTAGCGGTTTTAATTTTATTTAAAATTTACCCGGTCAGTAGTGAATATAAATAGTATTTTCCTTTAAGTAGGTATAAAAAAAACCTGGCCATGAAATTTTACATGACCAGGTCTTTCCTATTAAAACCTGTAAGCAACTTTATACAATATTTACATTTTCCATTTCCTTTTCTTTTTCCGCGATTGATTTGCTACTTTTCCCCATAATTTCTTCAACATCTTCCTTATACACTACTTCCTTTTTAATCAATAAATCGGCCAATTGTTTAACTTGGGTCTTATGTTCATTAAGAATAGTGCGCGTTCTTTCATAAGCCTCATTCACCAACCGCTGAACTTCCTTATCAATTTTTTCTGCTGTCTTCTCACTGTAAGGCTTTTGAAAACTTTCCTCACCAGTAGAATTAAAATAGCTTATATTCTTCAAATCATGTCCTAAGCCATAGTTTACCACCATAGAATATGCCTGCTTGGTTACTTTCTCCAAATCATCCAGTGCATTTGAAGATATCTCATTTAAGAAGATCTCTTCAGAAGCCCTTCCTCCCAGTGCCGCGCACATTTGATCAAGTAGCTGTGATTCTGTCATGATTGATTTTTCCTCCGGAAGGTACCAAGCTGCACCCAAAGATTTACCGCGAGGAATAATAGAGACCTTTAGAAGTGGGTTGGCATGTTTTAAAAACCAACTGGTAGTTGCATGTCCGGCTTCGTGAAGAGCTACTCTATGCTTTTCCTCGGGTTTTATTACCCTGCTTTTCTTTTCTAGACCAGCCACAACACGATCGATGGCATTCATGAAATCTATCCGTTCAATTTTATCCTTTCCATTACGAGCCGCAATGATACCTGCCTCATTGCAAATATTAGCTATATCGGCACCCGAGAAACCCGGTGTTTGAGCAGAAAGAAATCCGGGATCAACATCATCTGCTAGTCTTAGGGGTTGCATGTGAACCTCGAAAATAGATTTTCTCTCTACCAAATTAGGTAAATCCAGTTGAATCTGACGGTCAAACCTTCCCGGTCTTAAAAGAGCGGAGTCCATAACATCCGGCCGATTGGTGGCAGCAATTACAATCACCCCTGCCTTGGATGAAAAACCATCCATTTCCGTCAGCAATTGGTTTAATGTGTTTTCTCGTTCATCATTGGTATGAAATGCTTGCGCTTTCGACCTTTGACGACCAATGGTTTCCAATTCATCAATAAAAATTATACTTGGAGCCCTTGATTTTGCTTTTTCAAATAGGTCGCGTATCCTGGAAGCACCCACTCCAACAAACATTTCAATAAATTGAGACCCGGAGGATGAGAAAAATGGAACGTTAGCCTCCCCTGCTACTGCCTTCGCCAGGAGCGTTTTTCCTGTTCCCGGGGGGCCTGATAATAGAACTCCCTTAGGCACCTTCACCCCTAACCTAGTAAAATTCTTCGGATTTTTAAGAAATTTTACTGTTTCAATGATTTCTTCCTTTGCCTCATCCAATCCAGCGACATCATCAAAAGTAATATTGATCCTTTGCCCCTTGTCATAAACTTCGGCTTTTGATTTACCCATATTAAACATGGAACCACCCATCCCCTTAGAAGTTTTTGTCATCCTTCCCATAATAAATATCCAGAATAAAAAAATAAGCCCGATGGGAATAATCCAAATGAGAATGTCGGACAACCAATTTGTTTCTTCCTTATAATACACTTCAACTTCATGTTCCCCTGCTAAATCCTCTTCAGCCTTGTTCATCTTTTCTTCAAAAGTTTCTATGGTGCCAATCGTGAAGAAAAAATGTGGACCGGGAACTGGAGCGTCCTCAGCAATCTGTCCTTCTTTAATCCTTGAGTATTGTTTTTCTTGCTTTAGGCTATCTTGTTTGATGAAAACATTTACCTTGCTATTATTAATTACCTCTAATTTTGCCACATCCTTTTCAAGAAGCATGCTGTCTTTAAAAGTTTTCCAACTGATTTCTGGCACTTCTGAAGTGTTGTTAAAGAATAAAAACCCTATTAGTACAATAATTAACAAATACAATATCCAGCTAAATCCAAAACGAGGTTTGCCGGGTTTCTGATTTAACTTATTGTTTTGGCTGGTACGCTTGTCTTCCATTGTAAAACCCCTCTCTTTTTATTTAAATTGATTTGAAGAGGGACAAAATTTATTCCATTGAGAGAATTGAATTTAAAACTTGGAAAAGCACTATACATAACTAGCTATTAATAAGCTTCTAGAAGAAGAAGAAAATTTATTTGCATCAATGGGAGGAATTATAAATTATTGTGTAATTTTTTCCCTAGTGACGCATCACACTATAAATTTCGGTCTTGGTTACCCTTCTTACCAAGGGTAGTGGTATATCCTTAAACGTCTATTTTATTAATCATGACGCTAGTTATAATTATAAGTCTTATTAATAATAACAGTGGGAAATATTAAACAGTTATTGAACCGTAAAACTTGCTTGTAAAGTATTTAAAAAAGATTGTAGTATATGTTTAGTTATTGATAGGGAATTGTTTATATAAAACAGGAATACCTTCCCGGGCCGGTACTATTAAAATCTATAAAAGATCCCTCTCTTTTAGCAAACCTGCCATCTTTCTTTGAAATTCACCTGCCTTTTCACCAGCTACCATAGCAAATCTATCTGTTACATCTGCATATATTATATCCCTAGAAGAATTTACCAACAACCCACATTGCTTATTTAAACCATAAAGAGCCACTTCTTCCAAGCTCCCACCTTGCGCTCCTACACCCGGAACGAGCAAAAAATGATTGGGAACAATTTCCCTAATTTTCTTTAATAATTCTGATTTAGTGGCTCCCACTACATACATGATGTTATTTTCATTCCCCCATTCCTTGGATACTTTGAGGACTTTTTCGAAAAGATAATCACCAGTTTCCCTATCAACAGTAAATTGAAAATCTTGGGCACCTTGGTTAGAGGTTAAAGCAAGCATTATAACCCACTTATTTTCTGATTTGAAGAACGGTTCGACCGAATCTTTACCCATGAAAGGAGAAATGGTAAGTGCATCAAAATCCATGGTTTTGAAAAAAGTTTTCGCATACATCATGGCTGTATTGCCGATATCACTTCTTTTGGCATCTGCAATAATAAGTATATCAGGGTAGTTTTCTTTTATATAGTTAACGGTCAATTCAAGGCTTATCCATCCTGCTGCACCTAAGGACTCGTAAAAGGCAGTATTGATTTTAAATGCCACAGTATATTTTGCAGTTGAATTAATGATATGTTTGTTAAACTCGAATACTGGGTATTCCAGTTCCAGTAGAAATTTAGGTAACTTGTAGTAATCGGTATCTAATCCCACGCACAAGAAACTCTTCTTTTCTCTTATTTTTTTGAACAAGGTTGATGCACTCATTATATTTTATTCTTCTGTTACTTTAAGTTTTTCAGCATTTTCCGCCACTCGCAACTCATCAATAATTTCATCAATTTCACCATTCATGATGGCTTGTAAATTATACAAGGTCAAATTGATCCTATGATCTGTCATCCTTCCCTGTGGATAATTGTATGTTCTAATTTTAGCGGATCTATCCCCCGAAGAAACCATTGTTTTTCTCTTTGAAGCAATTTCATCCATTCTTCGTTGGTATTCCAGGTTATAAATCCGGGTTCTTAATTCGGTCATTGCCTTATCTAAATTTTTTAATTGTGACTTTTCATCTTGGCAAGTAACGACAATACCCGTGGGTATATGTGTAAGTCTTATGGCTGAATAGGTAGTATTCACGGATTGACCGCCTGGACCGGAAGAGCAATAGGTGTCTTTTCTAACATCTTCCTGCTTCACCACTACATCAAACTCGTCAGCCTCCGGCAAAACAGCTATTGTTGCTGCAGAGGTATGAACTCTTCCCTGGGTTTCTGTTTGCGGAACTCTCTGTACACGATGGACTCCGGACTCGTATTTAAGCACTCCATACACTCCTTCACCTGAAACTTTAGCTATCACTTCTTTAAATCCACCAACAGTACCTTCTGTATAACTTGTTACTTCAAGTTTCCATCCTTTAAAATCACAATATTTTTGATACATTCTAAGCAAATCCCCTGCAAAAATACTTGCTTCATCTCCACCGGTTCCCGCCCGAATTTCCAACACGGCATTTTTATCATCCTCGGGATCCTTGGGAATCAACAACATTTTTATTTCTTCTTCCATGGGTTCAAGCCTAACGTTAAGCTCTTCAAGCTCGGTCTTGGCCATATCACGCATCTCATCATCCTTTTCATTTGCCAAAATCTCTTTTGCAGTCTTAACATTACTTAAAACGTTTTTATACTCGTCATAAGCTTCCACTATGGGTTCCAAATCTTTGTATTCTTTATTAAGCTTAACATATTTCTTCATATCAGAAATGATGTCGGGATCAGTAATTAACTGACCAACCTCCTCGAATCTTTTTTTCACCCCTTCAAGTTTCTGAAGAATCATATTAGTTTCCATATCACCAAAGCTACCTTTCTATAATTTGTACGCGAATATAGCATAATCTTATTAGATTTCCTTTATACCCGGGTAAAGCTTATGGCACTACCCATCAAACTGCAATATTCAATTTGAGTTAATTTTGATATTCAAGTCTAAAAAAATTAGTACTTAAACTCTCCAAACTCCGATTTAATAGTTAATTTTTTTTCTTCTGCTTTTTCGCAATAACCAATCACCTTGGCATCAAGATTAAAACCTTTTGCAATGTCAATTATATCTTGTGCAAATTCAGGAAATACATAAATTTCAAACCTATGTCCCATGTTAAATACCTGGTACATTTCTTCCCATCCTGTACCTGATTGATCTTGAATAATTTTAAATAACGGTGGAACTGGGAAAAGATTATCTTTTACAACATGCAAATCTTTAATAAATTTCATAACCTTGGTTTGCGCTCCCCCTGAACAATGAATCATTCCATGAATAAAAGAACGATAATTGGCCAATATTTCTTTTATTACCGGCGCATAAGTCCTGGTAGGTGAAAGGACAAGTTTCCCCATATCCATATCCACGGGTAAACCTTCCACTTTTTGAGTCAAATTGTAATTGCCGGTATAGACCAAAGATCCAGGAATTAGATCATCATAAGTTTCCGGGTATTTTTCAGCCAAATGATTGGCAAATACATCATGCCGAGCCGAGGTAAGCCCATTGCTACCCATTCCTCCATTGTAAGTATCTTCAT
>CAZOSQ010000273.1:0-5232 GCA_964582245.1 uncultured Bacteroidales bacterium
TCTTACGTCTATACAGGGTGAGGGTTATTATCCATTAAAATAGGGGTAGAACCAATAAAATAAACCTTATTTTTTCCATATATAAAAATACCTATCCTGAACAGGATAGGTATTAAGATGTATAGATATTTTTCTAAGATTTCTAAATCACAACTTTCACGTTCACTTTTCCACCCGGGTTTGTTTTGGTAATAACTTGCCCATTAATTTTCTCTCCATCGACGAAAATTTCAGGGACATCATTTCCTTTTTTACCTTGATTTTCTATCTCGATGGAATACAAGGTATTCCTAAATCTTCTTTCAATATTAACTGTTCCTGCTTCCGGAGGAAGACAGTGATCAACTACCAGTCCTTCCCAGGTGGGTTTTACACCAAAAATATATTGAGTTACTGCAACATACATCCATGAAGCAGTTCCAGATAACCATGATACATTTGCAAGTCCAAATTTATCTGATTCAGGACCAAATAAATTAGAAACGTAAACATAAGGCTCGGCTTTATATCGCCAAGGTCCAGCCTTTGCCATTGCCACATTGGGGATTAACTGTTTGTAATATTTCCAAGCAATATCAGCTCTTCCTAAGATACATTCAGCCATTATGGCCCAAGTATTGGCATGGCAAAAAATAGCTGCATTTTCCCCAGTTCCTTTATTGTAATTTGTTAAGGGATCTTTCGGATCTGGGAAAGTAGTAATTGAAGGATCAATCAACTTAATTCCAAGCTCAGTATCCAATTTTTCTTTTACCATGTTCATGGCCTGTAATCCCTTCTCCTTATCAACAAAACCTGAAAGAACAGCCCATGATTGAGCATTCAACCATAATTTTGCTTCTGGATTTTCCTTTGTACCTAAATATAGACCATTATCCATGATAGCTCTTCTAAACCATTCACCATCCCATCCGATGGTATTTATAAGTTCCTTTTGTTGATTCCAAATTTCTTGATACCAACTGGCATCTTCCTCTAAATTCAGCAGTTTTGCAAGTTCCTTTAATTTAGGCAAAACTACTCCCATCATCATGGAAGTCCAAAAACTCTCACCTTTCCCTTGACGACATACCTTGAACATTTGGTCATTCCAATCGGATTTAAGCATTAAAGGCAACCCTCGTTCTCCAAGGTTAGCCATTGTAAACTCAACAGATTTTTTTAGATGTTCGTATACTGTCGCATTACCACCGTCATAAAATGGAACTTTTTCGTTAAGAAAATCTGTTTTTCCATCTTCAACAATAACATTCCAAGTAGCTAGAATGGGCCACAAATGATCGTCGGAATGAATTGATGTCACAGGATCCCATCCTTCCATGGGAAAGAAATAATGATTCACATGCCCATCCTTGTATTGTTCCTTCAAGAGAAGCCTTATTTTATCTTTCGATTTTTCTAAAACTAAAGGTGATTGTGATAAAATGTCTTGTGAAGTATCCCTGAACCCTACTCCCCTAAAAGTACCAGTAGCATAATAACTAATATTCCTAGAAAATAAAAAATTTCTCTCCGCCTGGTAAGGGTTCCAAGTATTGACTTGTCGCTCTACATCCTTGTCTTGTATTTTGCATTTAAATCCTTCAAAATAATTGTCCCAATTATGTTTTAGTTTTTCAAAGGATCTTTGCACGAAATCTATTTCCCGGCAATTTTTTAAAGAATCTTTAATCTCACCCTCAGTTAATCCTGTTCCAAGGAATACATTTATTGTTTTCTTTTCGCCGGGTGCAAGCGTTATATCCATTTGTAGCGCACCACAAGGATCTCCGCCAAAAAGCGTGGAATTAGTACAATCACCATGATCAAGAATATAAGGATTTGTTTCTGAGCGATAGGTTCCTATAAATTCATCCCTATCGCCATCATATCCTTTAAGGGGATAATCAGAAGCAAGATAAACTAAGGGAGTTTCATCTGGTTTGGGTTGAGTCTCAACACCATATTTAAAAATCAAGGCATTGGAATCATCCTGGTGATAAATACTCATCTGGTGTTTCATATAGCAAACCCAGGAAATTTCCCTAAGATATTCCATCATGCCATATTCAACATACGCAAAGGTATCCAATCTTTTTTCCTCATTTGAGTTATTTTGTAATTCTAGGTTCCAAATGAGTGTATTTTCAAAAGGACTGACAAAATAGGTCAATTTAGCATTTAATTTGTCTCTTTCGGCAGTGAATCGTGTATATCCCATACCGTGTCTAGCTTCCCAAGAATTCGGTTTGATATTAACCGGCTCTGCTGTAGGGCACCAATACTCCCTACTTTTTTTATCACGTAAGTAAATATACATTCCTGACCTGTCGGTAGGCAAATGATAAAACCTATATCTATTGATTCTCCATATTTGGGGAGATTTATAAAAAACAAGACCTCCCCCAGCTTGTGATATCATTGTATGTAAAACACCATTAGATAAATAGTTCATCCAGGGTGTCGGGGTATCATATCGCTTTATTACAACTTCTCTTTGGTCATCATCAAATTTAAAATAACTATTTATATCATTTCGATCCATGAAAAAAAATTTAATATATTATTATTAATTATTTGCCATATTTAAATCCTGACTCTCAGGAGTGTCAATTCCGGGTATTTCCGTAAATTCGGGTTCCTTATTTTTAGCTGTAGTTCCCATATGTGCAAGTTTATTGACAAGAAATGCAGAAACAAGTTGAATAAGGGCAAGAATAATAAAAGTGTATCTTAAAGCACCCATATCATTAATATAGTGGGTTAATAAAAGGAATACCAATCCACCAAAGATACGTCCACCATTCATAAAATATTCATTATCCATCAAAAATGAATAGCTTTCTTTATTCTCATCGCGTACTGATTTTTCAATACTTGAAAGAAATGTAGCCCTAAAAGAACTATGAACCATCGGATCAGCAATTACCTGTCCCACTTTCATAATAACAACCCCTAGGAAGGAAACCGTTAAAAATTCAAAAAGTAAATTGGTATTGGTAATCGTTAAAGAAAGTACAGTTCCTCCAACTATCAAACAAATTGCACCAGCAAGCATAATTTTTCCCCTATGTTCAGGTTTTGCTATTCTGCCAACAATATATATTGATATCACGGAAATTATTGCTGTAAAAAATTCAATTTTCCCAAGAACTGATTCGTCACCGGCAACATTTAAAATTAAGAGGGTCATCAAAACCATGAATCCTGACTCAACCATACCTACACTAAAAGTAAGTATTCTTTGAAAATTCCAAATCTTACCAAATTTGAAATAAACAAATTTTTTAATTTCGGGAGTTCGAAATTTACTTTTAAGAATAAGCACTCCAGCTATTAATGTTATGAATACCACAACTAAAGAGGTATATTTATAAGCAGTTATTTTGAAACCTTGATCGGGATTACTTCCAAGTATAAAGGTTCCAAATAATAAAGGAATAAGTGCATTACAAAATATTATGATAAACTGTTCAACACTAGCAAAAAAATTGCGGTTTTCCTCGTTAGTGACTAAATAAGTTACGAAATTTCTACAAGACCAATAAATACCATTACCAGCGCCTACTGCAAGACCATAAAAAATAACATTATAACCTGCATTTTTACCTAAAAACATCAAAAGACTTAGGGGAACAACGGTAAGAAAAATCCCTATGGTGAAGATTCTTCTTATGTCTACTTTGTTCTTTAGCAATTTACCATTGATAAAATAACCAACAATAAGACCAAGAAAAAACCCCCAATTATATATAATCGCCATGGTGTTATCTCCCCCTGTTACCCTAAGGATAAAAGCAGACCCAAATATGATGATAAAAGGAAAGGCTAGGGCATATATCAGGTTAATTATAATTAACTTCTTTGCATCAGCATTGAACATATTAAATGCTGCAATCTCTTTTTTAATTAAGTTTTTTATCATTGGTTAAATTTTAAGATTTTAGTAAAATCACGTTATATTTAGAACTATTTAACAAACAGGGATATTTCTTTTAAATCTTCATCTCTTGAAGAATTTCCAATCATTAAGGCAAATTCCCCGGGTTCTACTTTAAAATCCATATTCCTATCATAAAAAGAAAGCTTTTCAGGCGTAATAGTAAATTCAATTTTTGCTGTTTCGCCTTTCTTTAAAAAGACCCTATCAAAATCTTTGAGTTGTTTCATGGGACGGGTAACAGAACTTACCATATCACGCACATATAATTGAACTACCTCGGCCCCGTCATAATCACCAATATTGGTTATTTCAGCAAAAATTTTTACTGTCTCATCAACTTGTATGGTATCTTTCTCTAATTTAATATTTTTGATATCGAAGGAAGTATAACTTAAACCGAATCCAAAAGGATAAATAGCTCCACCGGGATTTTTTTCAAACATAAAATCTCTCATGTATGAAGAAGGTTTTTTATTATAATTCGCAGGGATATGTCCTTCTGAGATAGGAATGCTTACGGTCAACTTACCTGCTGGAGAATGATCTCCAAAAAGAACGGCTGCCAGTCCATTTCCTGTTTCCTGCCCAAGATTCCAGCAATTAAATACTGCACTAGATTTTTCATAAATACTAGGCATCGCATATATTTTACCACCAAAAATTGATAGAACTACTGGTTTTCCAAGAGCTGTTATCTCATCAATTAATTGTTTTTGCAAGCCAACAAGTTGTATATTACTCCTATCTCGTCCTTCCCGATCACTGTTTCTATCTGCTCCAATAGCCAATACAATAATATCTGCTTTTTTAGCAACTTTAACAGCTTCTTTGATCATAAGCCTATCATTTTCCAATTTTAATTCATTTCCTGGTAAAGGAGTAGTAATATTGCACCCTTTCGAGTAAATAACTTCAAAATCATTTCCGGCTCTTTTCTCAATGCCTTCTAGGACCGTTACAAAATATTTCGGATCTTCGGTACTATAATCTCCAAGATTGACGGTATCCGCATTTGGTCCAATAACTGCGATCTTTTTATACTTTTCACTTGATATAGGAAGGGTGTTGTTATCGTTCTTTAACATGATAACACCTTGTTTAGCAGCTTCTAATGCCAGTGCTTTAGTGGCTGGATCATTAGAAATTTCAAGTGCTCTATTCTCATCAGCGTAAGGATTTTCAAAAAGCCCTAACCTAAATTTTAAAGTTAAAACTTCGCTTACCATTTCGTCCACTAAATCTTCTGGGATTTCCCCTTGCTTAACAAGATTGGTTAAATGTGGATAAGCCTGACGTTGAACCATCCCCAC
>CAZOSQ010000274.1:0-5226 GCA_964582245.1 uncultured Bacteroidales bacterium
TGCCTCAATCATTATCAAAAGTTTACGTGCACATTACATTTTCTACTAAACATAGGACTCCTTACTTGTCGCAAAAAGAAATAGCGGAAAATTAAAGATTTTTAAATCTACTTTTTTTATTCACCGCCGCGGCGGTTCATGAGATCGCCCTGCTAAGTTCTTCAGCAAAAAAAAGTAGCAACCGCTGTCCCCAAGGCTTTAGCGGTGGGGCAAAAATGGAGCCTCTCCCTAAAAATTTGCTAAAAATCAATTACACTACGCTAAAACCAAGGAACTCGTCCTTTTAGCCCCTCGTGCCCCGGCGGCCTAACGTTCTCAAACAGCCTTGGTTTCTTAACGCTTATTTCATTGGTATAGATCAGGAGTTCTGAAATTCAAGAATAAAGTCTTGAAAATAACAAACTGGTTTTAATGTATAAAAAGAGGACAGGGATTTTGCTCTTATTTCTTTCTGCAAGAGGCAGGTAATTCAGTTAAGAAATATCCAAGACCAATTTACCGAACAAAAACATTTTCCTTCACTACCTGTTATAAATTCTTAGAACTTAATTTGAACCTGTAAAAAAAAACAGTAATATGGTATTTGAAGAACTTGCTCAATTTGAAAATTTAGGCTTATTCCTATTAAGGGCTATCACTGCCATCGTCTTTATTTCCAGTGGCTGGAGCCACCTGGCCAAACCTGGTGAAAGAAGCAAATCCATCGAGATGAGCAAAGGATTTACCCTATTACTAGGATTTTCAGAATTGGTAGGTGCATTAATGGTTTTGCTTGGAATTTACATCCAGATCGGGGCTATCATATTGGTATTGGTTATGTTAGGAGCCATATACAAGAAAATTTTTAGTTGGAAAATAAAATTCTTTGGTGAAAAATCCACGGGTTGGCATTATGATGCAATTCTTTTATGTGCCAACCTGGTTTTTCTTTTCTCGGGAGGTGGTACCTATTCTTTACTTCCCTAGGTTTTTCTTATTAAAACTACAAATATGGAAATTCAAAAAACAAGTGAAATTTTTTACGAGCTCAAGAATATCTTGCAGAAATATTCTGGAAGCATGGAAAAAAGAAGTGAAGAAAGCGGGAAGTACGAATTATACGGGAAAAAAAAAGTAAAAATTGGTAAAAAATCTCCCGATAACGTGTTTTTTTCATCCATCATCACCCAGAAAGATTACGTTGGTTTATATTTTTTCCCCATTTATACCCACCCTACCCAATTTAATGATCTCCCGGCTGATTTAAAAAAATCATTGAAAGGAAAATCCTGTTTCCATGTAAAATCCAATGACCCGGTTATGCTCGCACATATAGATCAATTATTACAAAAAGGGTTGGAAATTTATAAAAAAGAGGGTTGGGTTGAGTAAGAAGTGGAAGTATGGAAAAATGAAAAACAAATGAAGTGCAGTTCGATTAAGCATTGAAATAGATTAAAAGGTCGGAATGTTTTATAGAATTTCATTGGTGACTGATTAATAATCGGTAAAAAAACTAATCCTTAATTAAAAGAAGTCATTCTATACCAATACGTATCCAGCTTTGAAGGGTTTTTGAAAATTTAATCGCACAGCAGTAGAATTTTTAAATTAGTATCATGTCAATGATAAAGCGTCCTGACGTTTCAGCCACTACGCTGGGTTCAAGGTGAATCCGATGCGCTTTAATACATGTGACGCATCATTAGTAAACAATTTGCCAGTTTATATTTTCACAGATTCTTTTTTTTTTAAAAACTATTCTACTAGGTGGAGTTTTTTCTTATATTTATCAAAAAAATTAACATTGATTTATTTAATATGAAAAAGTTTTTCCACTCATTTATCTTACTGGCCTTAATGATTTCATGCCAAAATGAAAAACAATTACCCTCACCAGAAACCAGTTCATCACGTTCCTATAACCTCTGGTACAAGCAGCCGGCAGAAGATTGGAACTCCGCCCTCCCGGTGGGCAATGGACGCATCGGGGGCATGATTTACGGGCACATTGAAAATGATACCATACAACTCAACGAAGAAAGCTTATGGGCAGGTGCTCGCATGGATGCCAACAATCCAAGTGCACTTGAATACCTCGATACAATCAGGAAACTTATTTTCCAAGACAAGAACAAGGAAGCTTTCGACCTGGCTGAAAAGCACATGCTTAGTACACCACCGGAATTCGGATCATACGAAACTTTCGGGAACTTGTTGTTCAGCCATGAAATTGAGTCTTCTGAAATTGATGGATACAAGAGAAACTTAAACTTGAATACGGGAGTCCATACCACCCTGTTTAAATCAAATGACACCGAATTTCAAAGGGAAGTAATATCATCGGCGGCTGATAATCTTATCCTAATCCGCTTTACCTCCTCCGGGAAAAACATGATTAACACTTCCATGTGGCTTGAAAGAGAAAAAGACGCAACTATAAAAGCAAAGGATGATAAAACCATTATACTCACCGGCCAAATTGTTGACGAACCCGGTACGAAAATGGGACCAGCAGGGAAAAACCTCAAGTTCTCGGGGATAGTAAAAATTTTAAGCAATGACGGCTCCTCTTCCATCAAGGATAACAAATTAGTAATCAAGGATGCAAGCGAAGTGGTCATAGGATTCACTGCTTTCACGGATTACAACCTTGAAAAATTAAATTTCGACCGTACGATAGATCCATTGGATAGATGCAAACAAATTTTCGACAACATTGGGTCATCTAGCTACAATGACCTTAAAAAACGTCACGTAGAAAAACACCGTCCAGTTTTTGAAAGAATGGAAATTAGCCTTGGAAAAGATTTACACGACACTATTCCTACAGATGTACGCCTGCAAAACGTGAAAGATAGCGTGATGGTTGATAATGACCTCATGGCCTTGTATTTCCAATACGGTCGATATTTGCTCATGGGCAGCTCGGGATTTTTTGCGCAGTTACCTGCAAACCTACAGGGAATATGGAATTATCATTACCTGGCTCCATGGAACTGCGATTTCCATACCAATATTAACATCCAAATGAATTATTGGCCTGCCGAGGTATGTAACCTCTCGGAGACAGTTATACCTTACACGAACCTATTTTTCAACATGATGGACCCGGGTGCTGTAACAGCCAAGAAAACTTACGGAGCCAAGGGATGGACCATGCACCATGTGACCAATCCTTTTGGATATACCGAAATAAACTATTCCGTCAAGTACGGCATGTTTCCAATGGGAGCATCATGGGTGTGTTTCCCTGTGTGGAGGCATTATCAATTCACCAAGGATACTTCGTTCTTGCAAGCCAAAGGATGGCCCATGATGAAGGGGGCGTGCGAATTCATCCTCGATTACCTGGTGGAAAGCCCTGAAGGTTACCTGGTAACCACGCCTACCTATTCACCGGAAAATTCTTTTACCCACCCCGTCACCCGCGAACAGACCCAGTTGACATATGGCCCAACGATGGACATAATGATCATCAAGGAATTGTTTAAGTATACCTTAGAAGCTTCAGAAATTTTAGGGACAGGCTCCGAATTAAAAGAAAAAATTCAAATCACCCTTGACAAGTTACCTCCCGTAAAAGTGGGTGCAGACAGCACCATCCAGGAATGGATCAAGGATTACGAAGAACCCATGCCATGGCATAGGCATATCTCACATCTAATAGCCTTACACCCGGGAACGCAAATAACGGCCGAAGATACCATCTTCTTTAAAGCAGCCCGAAAAACAATAGAAAAACGATTGAAATCCGGTGGGGGACATACCGGTTGGAGCCGTGCATGGATCATCAATTTTTACGCTCGCCTGCTCGATGGTGACGAAGCTTACAACCATATTGTTAAACTATTCCAAAATTCTACTTACAAGAATCTCTTTGATGCTCATCCCCCTTTCCAAATTGATGGCAACCTTGGTGGTACGGCAGGCATGGCAGAAATGCTCGTTCAAAGTCATGCAGGATACATACACCTCATGCCGTCATTGCCTAAACAATGGGACAGCGGGAAAATTTCCGGGATAAAAGCAAGGGGCAATTTCACCCTGGACATGGAATGGAATGATTCTAAAATAACCCGATTGACTATATATGCGGGTAATGATGGGAAATGCCAACTGAAATACATGGACAAAAACGTGTTTTTAGAAGCTAAAAAAGGGGAAAGCTATGTTTTAGGAGAGGATTTTTCTTTCTAAGAAAGTAAAAAATATAAACCCCCACTACATGAATAAAAGAAGATTATATTACTTGCTAAGCCCAAAACTAAGAAGGCTCTTTAGAAGAGTCTATTATCTTCCCATTGATTTTGTAGAAGCTTTTTTTCGAAACCGGGATAAACTAATACCTCCAAAAGGAAAAATCTTTATCGGCCGCGGGGATTTTAAAGCCCAAGGTGAAAAACTAATGTCTCAACTGGTAAAATACGCTAACCTACAACCAAATCACCGGGTTTTGGACATCGGGTGTGGAATTGGACGACTTGCTGTTCCATTGACCAATTATTTAAATGAAGAAGGCTCTTACGAGGGGTTTGACATTGTAAAACCCGGTATAGAGTGGTGTAATAAAAATATTGGTAGATCTTATTCAAATTTTAAATTCAAGCATATCGATTTGAAAAATGATCTATACAATCTAAAAACAAGGGAAGAAGCAAAAAATTTTGTTTTCCCTTACAAGGATAAGGAATTTGACCTGGCTTTCTTGTTTTCTGTTTTTACCCATATGATTCCCGAAGATGTGGATAACTACCTAAGCGAAATTTATCGGGTATTAAAAAAAGGTGGGCGCTGCTTTGCTACATTTTTTATTTTAAATACAGAATCAAAAGAATTAATGACACAAGGACACGGGTTAAATTTTAAATATAATAAAGGAAATCATTTTTTAATTGATAAAAAGGTAAAAGAAGCCAATGTTGCTTACCAAGAAGATTTCTTGCGCTCGTTGTTAACCCAAAAAAAGTTTAAAATAGAAAAAATTTCTTGTGGCTATTGGCCAGGGAAATGCAGGGAAGATTGCATCGACTTCCAAGACACCGTAATAATTATTAAATAACTGAATTTACCTACATGCTAAAGTTGGTTAATCCAATCCAAAAATAACACAAAAAAGGTCATTTTAATTGATAAATGGCCTTCAATGAGTTCTGCAATACAGTTAGGGTATATTTTGTTCAATTTTGGAAATTTTTTACTGAATAAATATAAAAATATCCTTTTTTTTATCTTTTTTTATCCTTT
>CAZOSQ010000275.1:0-5224 GCA_964582245.1 uncultured Bacteroidales bacterium
GTGGCAGAAAAAACCATCCGGCCGGTATTGTCAAACACCTCTGTTTTAACCTTATTTTCATGGATCCCCATGGGATATTCAATTTGAAAAAATTCCCTGGCAGGATTTGGATATAACCCAATATTTGGTTCATCCTGTTTTAAACCTGGTTTTATCATCAAGGGTAAAATCTTCCCGAAAACGGGGCGTATCATTAAGGATCCTTCCACCGTGGAAGCTTGCCATTTCCCCGTGAAATTGACGAAGAGCCTGTCACTGTAATTGGTGTTTTTGTCTAAACCAATGTTCAGGAACGTTTCATTTAGTTGAATCCAACCCACGAAAATTGTTCCGGAGACAGGAAATTGTTCTTCTTCGGGTATATGGTATTCGTGGAACCGGTTTATTCCATTATAATGAGGTACTACATCTTCGAATACATAGATTGGTAAATCCGAGGTGTCTTTCCATATGACCAGCTGGAAATCATTAAAATTAGCACTGTCAAAGGAATGGTTGAAATAAACTTGAACAGCTTTTAAGGTATCTTTATAACCATTGTTAAGCTCGTATAAATCAAATTTAATTGCAGCTTTAAACCCTGTAGAATTTGGACTTCCGAATCCATAACCATTTTCGGCAGAACCATCATCATAGGAATAATAATTTTTAAAAGATTGTATAAAAGAAATGGTGTCATTGCTTGTAATTTCTTCTATATCAACCCTATGGGTGATGGCTACAAGTTTAAAATTTCTTGAAAATTCACCTGGGTCATCAATTTCTACTTTTTCAATACCGGGATTAAAGTCTTGGGTTATTTTAGTATCCTCGAAAGGTGAAAGTTGTGTTGCTATTGCTCCTTGAGAACTTAAAGTGTCCCCGTGCTTAAGATCCACGAAATAATAGAATCTCCTGGCAGCGGCAAAATCATTCATGAGGTTTCTTATCCTAGTTTGCACGGAATTTTTCACATTATTATTAATGGCGTTGGAGTTAACAAAATGTTGCCAAGGCATAGAAGTATAAGTCCTTAAAATGGGTTCTAAAGGCGAAACATTTGCTACATCAGGGTAGGAAATTGTATCAAGGCTCCTGTTTTTATCCAGGTAAACATAATCAATATGCCAATGGTCTCCATTTCCAATTAGCCCCGGGATTTGAGTATCAGCCGTAAGGCTACCCTTATTCATGATGCGAAATTGGAAACCATTTCTCAGGAAAATATCATCTTTGATATGCTTGCTGTAAAAATTAAAAACATTGTTGATATTGTTTGCAACTATAGCATCTTGCTGGTACCACTGGTTATCAGAAGGGGAAAAGAATTCAACCACCAATAAATCATTTTCTTCCGGTAAGTCACCTAATCCCCCGGGTTGGTAATAAAACGAAAAAATGAGTGAATCATCCGCAGAAAAATATTCTGCATGAAAATTTTTGCGTGTCAGTGCCAAGTAATCTAGGGAATCCTCGTGGTAAATGAAAAAAGTATCTCCTAGTAGCTGGTAGCTTCCAATGCAAGTGTCCATGTAATATAAATCTACCTGGTCATTATAAAATTCAAATTCCGATGAAGATATATAAACGGTATCTTTACGATAATAAATGGAGTCTGAAGAATAATAAACAGAATCACAGGGGCTTAAAAAATAAATAGAATGAAATTTAATATCATTCAATGTGTCCCCCAGCCGGGTTATGAATGTCTTCGGACCAAGGTCTATTGGCCTGGATGTTAAAGTATCGGCCCAAAAATCAGTATTTGAAGCATTATCATAAATGAATCCTTTTTCATCAAGTAGATCGAAAGTGGCTGCGCCAATGGTAATTGGATTTAAAGGGTACCTTGTATTCACGTATACATTTCTGTCAATCCATAAACTTTGGTCAGGATATAAAGAAGGATAAGCAAAATCATCAAAAAAGGGCAAGGAAAGTGTATCCCCCTTCAAGTTGTTATTTTTCAGGCTATTGATTTTTTTATGATGATTTAGGAGTATTGGATCATTAGATAACCCGGTAACTTTTTCTTGTGAAAAAAGAGGAAATACCAAAAATATAAAAAGAATAAAAACAATGTATCTTTTAAAATAAAGCATTATTAAAATGTATTAACTACTGAACTTGCATACTATCTATTCCAGCTAGTTTAGATTTATCAATGGTCAATTCGATATCCACAATTGACCCTCTCGTGGACCTAGTTCCTTCCGCGGGACTTTGCTTGTAAACAAAGGCTTGAACAGAATCTTGGGCTGTTTTTATAGTTTCATCGTATTCAACAAATCCCAAGTTGAGATATGCATTTGTTATTTTATCTTCAGCCTTGATCAATTCTAAACCGGAAAGAGCAGGAATGGCAGTTAATTCACTCGAATAACCCGAAGCTAGGAATAAATCAATTTTTGAACCCTTGATTATTTCCTGTCCTTCCTTAATATCTTTCCCATCTTTCCCGATTTTCATAATGGTTTCCCTGAAGGGCCCATTCACATACTGTATTTTTCCTACTTTAAGCCCTGTCATTTCAAGTTGCGCTTTGGCTTGTCGAAAAGAAAGGTCTACCAATTTGGGTATATGTACCATTTCAGGGGTAACCGCGTTCATAATTAAATGGATGGTCCTGTTTTTTTTCACTTGGAAGGCAGGATCCGGGTTTTGATCCACTACTGTTCCCCTGGGTTGGTTTTGCAAGTATACCGAGTCTGTAACCACGAATCTAAGATTTTCTGCCCGGGTCACTTTTTCCACCTCTTCCAAGTTCATTCCCCTGAAATCAGGAACTGGAAATGAACTTCCATGACGGGTATATAACTTGAGAAAGAATAAAGATAAAAATATTAGCAAGAACACTAATATTAATGCTGCTATTAAATTTCTTAAAAAAATTTTTGAAGAAATAAACTGAATAAAACTCATTGTTATCCTGTTAATTTAGTTTGAATAACGTGGATTCAAAATATAAAAGTATATAATTATACTGAAAAACTTTTTCTTTCCTGTTCTTTTTTTTTATCATATAATATACTATATTCTTGTTTTAGAAGGAATTGGCTAAATTCATGAATTTTTCTGCTTGTTCATGTTGCCCTTTTTGTTTGAAAATCTCTGCCACCAAATAATAGGTTGGTTTATACCGCGAATTTACTTTAAGGGCTTTATCCAGGTAGTCTAAGGCAGTGTCTAGTTCATTCCTGTTCACGTATATAATCGCGATATTATAATATGCCTGTACATATTTGTGATTGATTTTGGTTATATAATCAAAAATTTCAATGGCTTTGTTAAAATTGCGCATATTCATGTAAGCTAGACCTTTTAGGTTCAGGGCATGGTCATAGTCGGGATAGATTTTAAGACATCGATCAGTTATTTCAATTGCCTTATTAAAATTATTACTTTGAATATAACATCGAGCCAAATTCAAAAGGACAGATTCATTACGAGGGTCATTATTTAATGCTTTATTGAAATAATCAATGGCTTTTGGAAGATTATTTTCTTGCATGGCTTTATATCCCAAGTAATCATTGGTGTCTTTTCTTTCCAGGATAGCACAAACAGGAATTTTATCTACTTTAATGGAATGAATAGTGCCAAAAGGGGGATATATATTTTTCCTTAATTGATAAGGATTAATATGTGTATTCACGAATAAGGCATAATCCCATTGATGATTTCCTCTTTCGTAATAGCGTGTATAACTAACTTTTAATTTACCTTCATGCTGTTTGACATATTCTTTTAAAATATCATAATGATTGGTAGCAATAATAATATCTTTATCATTACTATTGTTAAGTTTGTCTATTTTGTTTTCTATTAACCAGTCGTATGCCGTTTTTAAACTATGATAATAGTAATCTGTTTCATATTTCCCTGCAGCTTTGTTGACCCCTCCAACTAATTCATTAAAATAAACATATTCAAGTGGATGGTTTTTAATAATATGTTTGAGTGGATGAATAGCTAAAAGTACCGGTAAGATATAAAAAGCATTTTGATATCTTATTTTTTTAAAATATTTTGCTAAATGTTCATACCCAACAGCTGCTGCTGCCACAATTGAGGGATATACGAACAAGGCATGTCGCCAACCCCCGTAAACATTTGAATTTTTATGTATTATGTATGCTATTGGAAATATTATCGTGAAAACCAAGAGGAATTTCCAGAAATAATCTAGTTTATAGTATTTTTTAGTAATAGTTAAGATAAAGAAAACCAACCCGCACAAAGCTAATAAAGGACTAGTAATCACAATATATTTAGGTATATAATACCATGGGAGAGCATCAGACCACAGGAATTGGGCATCGTATAATTGTCTTAATGAAGTTGAGTAATTAGATAAAAAAGTGAGCGCTTCGTATGGATTTTTTAATGGATTTTTAAGAGCATAAGGCCATAAAGGTACAGAAAACAAGTAGCCAGCTATTGATATAATAATTAAATAGATAGCCATTACTTTCATTTTATTAAGATTACCTTTTGAAAAAAATGAAGGTAACTTTATGATGGTGAGTATGTATACGCCAGCAAAGAGCCAAAGATAAGGAATTAAAAGTAACCCGCCGATCCTGATACTTATAGCAAAACCTATGGACAAAGCTAATAAAAAAATGGTTTTTTTTGAAGGTTTAGGAAATTCTTTAAAGAACAGTACCATGTAATTAAGACCCATGATAAATCCGGTGGCAAAAGGAATATCCTTTGGATTGTTAAAGGAATGACCTAATAATCGTGGGGAAAGAAAAACGATGAATGCTGCTAGCAATGCAGCTCGCCAACCTGCAATCTTATGAACCATTAATCCTGTAAATAAAATGATCAACCACCCCATTAAGACATTCATTATATGCCTAGCAGTATAAACATTTTCTATATTAAATGTCTTAATTACTAAGACAGTTAAAACATCAAAAGACATTCCATAAGTGTAAAACTTCCCAGGTGTTTCAAATAATGAAGTATCTTTTCCTAGTGTCTTATAGTAATTAAAAATTTTTACTGCCTGGGGATATTGGAATTTAGGCTCATCTCCTGAAATCCCGGAATTTAGGCTCATAATTGGCATTAAAAAAAATAATAAAACAATAACCGAGGCAAAGAGAAAACGATATATTGAGGATTGATTAATAAAAGAATATTTTTTTTCTGGTGAACTTCTAAATTCCTTAATTGGTAAAACAAAATACCAATATAAAGATAATAGGATTTTATTTAAGAAAGTTGCTTCTTT
>CAZOSQ010000276.1:0-5219 GCA_964582245.1 uncultured Bacteroidales bacterium
AATTTTGCCAATAAAATACGCGTTGGCAAGCACAACTTCTATATTCTGGTTATATGAATTATTGGGAAAGAGGCCATAAACCTGGTTGTTTTTCACCGCTTTCAGGTTTTTGAAAGAGGGGTCGTCGCGCAACTGGGCCAAGGCATTGACATCTGCCCCGAGCCTCAGGGTAGAGATGTCAATAAAAATCACATCAGGGTCCCACACAACAATCTGTTCTTTTGCAACATTGAGATAAGAAACCTTTTCAGTATCTTTTCCTTGTGAAGCGACATTTTTCAGTCCAAGGAAAGCAAAAGGCGCAAATGCCGGGTCGGTCGATTGTATGCCATGGGGGCCGCTTTGTCCCAGTCCGCCAATGTAACAGGTTAGCGAAGATGTTTTTGTGCCGCGGGTTTTTAAATCCATGATAATGCTGTCGATATAGCCTATAACCGCCCCTGCACGTTGTTTTTTGCCGGTTACGCTGCCCATGGCGCGTAATGAACTGTTTAGCTGATGCCGGTTGTACGTGAGGTTTCCATATATCAAAGAAACAACAGGGATGCCTGTTTTATTGGTAAGCATATCAGGGCTTATACCGCCGCCGGGCAGCATTTTAAAAATCACCTCCGGTCGCGGGTCTAAACCGGCAATAAGTTCGGGATTGTCATATCCCCTGAATTCACCAAAAACCGGGTAGGTTTTAAACTGCGGGTTGGCTATGGCATAAGGACGCGCATCGATGGGCGAACCTTTAACTTCAATACCATCAACAGCAACAATATAACCGTGTGCGTCAAGATATGTCAACAATCGTAAACAGCCTGCACCTGAACATATCACCTTTTCGGCTTTTTCGGGAACAATTACTTTTCTGCCGGCCATATCGGTTATTTCGGGTGCCTTGTCAGCCAGGCTGTTATAAGGTGCCTGGTTTTTTGCGCTTCTATCTTCTTTTTGTTTTGACGAAGGACTATGATCGCACGAAAAGAAGATGACAGAGAAAAACAAGCAGGCAAGCCCATGGAAAAACAGGTACCGGTACTTTCGTTTTTTTTGGTTATGGACTGCTTTTATACACATGAATTTAGTAATTCTTTGGCAATATGGTCAATTTTGTTCACTTCGTCAAGGTTGGCGACAGGTTCTCCCTTGAGGCAGGCATCCTGCAAACCGGGTGAAAATGCAAGGCTGCCAATAACCGGCACTCCTTCCCCGGCAAGGCGTTTTTGTATCAACTCCTGTTGTGATGATGAATTATATTTGTTGATGACAACACCTTTAAATATGGTCCCGGAACGAAGGGTCATCTCGTGAATGGTTTTGGCCAGTGAGATGGATTCCAGGGAGGGTTCGGTGATACCGACCACGCAATCGGCACCGGCTTCGACTCCCCTGCCGAAATGTTCAACCCCGGCTTCGGTGTCCACCAGTAATATCTCATCGCTTTCCAGGACAATGTTCTTTACAAATTGCCTGGTCACGCTCCCCATCGGGCAGGCGCACCCTTCCAGGGCATGGTGAATTTTACCGGTTACCAGCAAATTCATGTTGTTTTCCGAGCAGATATATTCAGCCGGGATCGAGCCTAAATCGGTTATACCCTGCTCCCAGATTGACATTCCTGCTTCTTGTTCCCCTTTCGAGAAACCGGTGCGCATTTTTTGTTTTACCTGCTTTTTGCCCCCTGCAAGCTCCATCATGTCTTTTGGCGGCTTTTTAAAACCCAGCATCCAGTATAAATTGTTGTTTGATTCATCGGAATCGAGCACGAACACTTTTTTGCCCTGTTGTTTAAAACTGTAGGCCAACAAACTAACTATGGTGCTTTTTCCACATCCGCCTTTCCCGCAAATACAAATTTTCATCTGTTTATAATTTATTTTCAGTTGTCAGATGGAACATCCAAAATTAATTTAATCATTGCCGTGTGTGTTTAATGATTAATGAATCATGGATGTTTCATTGTTCATTTATTAAAAGGGCATCTCTAATTATAGGCAAAGAAAGCGAAAATAATCCAATGCCTTTGCCAAATATATCAAAATTCAACCTTAACCCCGCCATTAAAAACTATCCCGGGGGCAATAGTGTTGCCCGACGATGGAGATAAAAATATCGGGTATTGGTTGTCTAAAATGTTTTCAGCATTCATATAAACTGTAACCATATTTATAAATTTTCGTGAAAGCGACAAGTCTATGGTATAATAACTGTCTTTTTCAAGGGTATTCTCGTTGTCGTAGAATATTTTTGCAAAAACATTTACGCCCAGTGATATATTGATGATATCGGGGTTCAGGTAATTTGCAATTAAATGCCCGCTATGCCTGGGGTTGTTTGGTAGGTAGTTGCCTTCCAGGGACTTGTTTTCCAAATCTTCAATAATTTCAGAAACATTGTAGGTATAATTGGCATTGAGAGAAGTGTGTTTTAAAGGGCTCCATCGTGTTTCAAGTTCCAGCCCGTGAATTTTCACTTCGCTGATATTGTCGAGTTTATATTCGTACCGGGTCTTTTGCCCTTTTGAAAATTTTGCAGAATCTAAAAGCCTGTCGCCTATGTAATCGGTAGCAAACGATTGGTAAAATGTTACTTTTGCGGCAAGGTTATCTAAAAGTTTCCGTTCAGCCCCAATATCCCACGATTGTACATTTTCAGGCTTAAGGTCGGGGTTTGCCTGCCGGTAATAAGTGCCCCCGCCCCGTACATGCACTTTGTAAAGTTCGAAGAGGCTTGGCATCCTGAAACCTTTCCCTGCCGTGGCGCGGATGGTGGTTTTTGTATCGGGGTGCCAGGCAATACCGAATTTAGGTGAGAAACTCCCGGCCTCCGTTGCATTATAAGCGCTGTCGTAGGCCGGTTTCCCGGCGCTGCCCTGGGTGTCCCAAACCTTTGCCGCCGATGTTTGGATGTAATCGTACCTAAAGCCAAGGTTGAAAACCAACTTATTGTCCAAAAGCTTAAAGTCTGAAAACAAAAACGGCGAAATGTGCTGCTGTTGGCCCAGGGCGCCTGCATCGCGCTCACTGTCCACATCATCCGCGTTATAATCAAAATTGATGTATTTATACGAGCCTCCAAAAGTAATATCCATTACCTGCCATTTGTAAATTGTCGCTTCCGCATCCAGTCCCGTGCTGTACATGTTTTTAAATTTTTCTTCGCGGTTTAAGCTTGTATAGTTATCCGCGGCATTGTCTTGAAAAGCTGTTTTGTCTGCCCGGTTAAGATAGGCCGTTCCCTTGACCCGGAATGAGTTAAACAATTGTGAGTAATTTAAGACATACTGGTTGAGCATGAGATCCTGCCTGAAAAACTCCCTACCCTGTCCGGCATCCTGGTTGAAATAAAGGGCTGAAAATTCAAGTTTTGACCTGTTGCTAAAATCGTAAAACAGTTTCCCAAACATTTGTCCTTTTTGTCGCCAGCGTTTTGTTTCATAGCTTCCCGGTTCTTCAATCATGTAAAACCCGTCGGTATCCTCATAGCCCCCGCTTAAAAGGAAACCAAAATTACTTATCTTTTGGCTGTAAAAAGCATTGCCGCCAAAGGTTGAAGCATTTCCGGCTTTCGCCTGTAAGCTGGTGGCCCGTTTCTCACCCGGTTTTTTTGTAATAATGTTAATAACCCCGCCAAGGCCTTCTGACCCGTAAAGGGTCGATGAAGGGCCGCGCAGTATTTCAATCCGTTCAATGGCTTCTTTGGGTATATGCCCCCAGGCCACCCAGGCTATTGAATTATTGAAATTATCGTTTTGTGGCACACCATCAACAAGGAAAAGCACCCTGTTTTTCCCAACGCCGCGCATATCAACCGGGCTTACAATACCATTGGTATGCAAACCGGAATGGCGAAAGTTATATACCCCCGGGATACTCCGGATGATATCCTCTATATTATCATAGGGCGATAAAACGATATCTTCCGCTTTTATAACGGACACGCTCTGGGGAATATCTTCCTGCTGCAAGCGCGACCTTAATGCACTAATTGCCACCTCGTTTATGGCAGTAGTTATAATACTGTCGTTTTCTATGTGCTGCGAGAGCACATTCAGGGCTATCCCTGTTAACAAAACGGTTGTTGAAATTTTTTTTATTTTTCTCATGGTGTTACGATATAAAAAAAGGTGTTACATTTTGCAAATATATAATTAATTTCTAATAGGCCAAAATTTATAATTTATTTCAGCAACACCTATGAAACCTGTGCCCACGATGGACAAAATGAAAGAGCATGCATATTTTGGTTCTGGGCTATACAGCCCAATATCCAAGCAACTAACTCAACATTTATAATGAAAGAAGTCTAATACACCTGGTATGTTTCTTGTAACCCATCAAGCGATTTTTCTATTCCTTTACATGAAATTTGTTATACAATAGAAACATATAAGAAAAAGATGTTAAAAACCAAATCATTCCTGCTTTTGTATATATTCGATACCATCTAATTTGTTCAATCTCCTGAAAAGTTGATTTGCCGTAACCAGGCAGCAACTGCTTATATCGAAGCCTGATCCTTTCAAGGCCAACGCCACCCAGGTATTGCAAGTTCTGAATAACCAGTATTTTCTTTTTGCAAGGAAAAAGTCATCCGCATTATATATTTTACTCGTGATGATCTCTCCCGATTTATCGCGTATAAAACTATTGGAAATAAATCGGCACAATGATCGAAATTTCTTCTGATCCATGGTGATTTCGATGATAGTTGAATTTGGGAAAACCTGTCCGGGTTCCCGGTGAAAAGGATATAACCGGATAACTGCCGGTGTAGGCGCCAATATTGCCTTGACTGCCAGCCATATATTGGTCCCGGGATGTTGATAATATTTTTCATCTCCCCAGCTTACATCGAGATATTTGTAAGAAGAGAAATTCTCAATTTCTTTGAAATGAGATGAGGGTACTTCATCGGTTTTCAATACAATCCCGGTGTGCCAACCTTCCTGGACGATGGTCACCACGTATCTGTCCGGTTCATGGTCCTGGCCCGGGATCACGAGGGAAATCAGGCTTAAGACAAACATGAAGACAGGTAAACAAATTTCACGCATTTTGCAGAGTGATCTCATAAAATAAATGAACAAATGAAAGTTACCGATGTTCTGGAAATAAATAAATCAGGTTCATCATGGGGATTACATTTTATATTGTTTTTCATCTAACAATTTTTATTTTTGTTCTTTGAATTTATTGAACAAAAATTTAATACAATTTTATACCATGAAA
>CAZOSQ010000277.1:0-5219 GCA_964582245.1 uncultured Bacteroidales bacterium
TACAAGCTTGGGGCAAAGTATATTTTCTTCCATTAAATTAATAGTAGTACCTAAAATTCTAAATCTTATATTGCATTGCTGAATTTTTACCGGCAATAATAATCTTGACTTTTCAACCTTAAAAAGACAATTATTTATTCTTTTCATATTTCTTCTTCTTGCTTAAAAATTTATTTTCGAAGACCCTGGCTAGATAATTAATGAGTATAGCAAACACGGCTACACCAATCGAAAGCACATATTTTTCAATAGCTACCCCTATTCCTATTCCAACCGATAGCAATATGGAAGCCGCGGAAGTTAAATTCCTGACCATGTTATTCTCTTTCACTTGTAAAACTGTTCCGGCTCCAATAAAACTGATTCCAACAATAATGGCTTGTATGACCCTGGTTGGATCTGCTTGAATTTGTTCACTAAAATTTTGATAATAAGAGATTATAGAATATCCCAGGTGTACAATTAAGGCCACTGATCCCCCTACAATCATATGAGTTCTTAAACCCGCGGGTTTACGCGCAAATTCTCTTTCTAATCCTACAGTTCCGCTAATTATAATGGCAATAAAAATATTGAGCAGGAGGAATAATTCATCTAGGATATCTATCATGGTCATGTTCTTTTTTTGCTATCTATTATAATAACAAAAAAAGAAAGACCTAAAAGTTCATTTAACAACTGACCAGGTATAATTCTTTTTGTATAAAAAGATTAATTTATCTTTAATCAAATAAGACAGGAGCATTTGGATCCTCCAAGAAATTAAACATTTGGTAAATTTGCGATAATGTCACCCTGGGGGTTGATAAATTTACTGGTATTTCTTTGCGTGAAAAAAAATTAACATCTTCTGTTTCCATTCCAGGCTTCATTGTACCCTCAATCATTTCGCATAAGATAAAAATTTTATAAATACTCATAACATCCGGGGGATGGTTGTGGCATCTTTTATCAAATACCGCCAATACCCGAATTGGCTTCACGTCTATTCCAGCTTCTTCTTTAACCTCTTTAACAGCCACATCCGAGGGTGAAAAACCAATATCAGCATACCCGCCCGGGATAGACCAGCAATGATCCATTTTTTCTTGCACCAGTAAAAGTTTATTATCCTTGAATACCACTGAACGAATATCTACCTTGGGGGTTTGGTAATTAGAGTCTTCCAGGAAAATATTTTCAATTTTTCTATTCGGTGCATTTGCATATAGGCTGATCAACTGGTAACTTATATCTTTTATAAGCTCATATCTCTCGAGGTCGTATTCATTTTTAGAATAAGAAAGCCCCGTTTGTGAGATAGCCCTTATTTTTTTATATAATTCAAGAATTGAATCCATTTATAATCATTTCACCGTACAAAGATATATTTTTCAATAATTTGAAGGAACTTTATATTTTTGTTCATGTGTATGCTTGGGATGTCGCAATTAAAAATTCATGTTCATTTCAACAGTGCCTATAGGCTGCAAAATTCCAATAATGTTATTATTGGTAAAGGTACATCGAATTTTAACTTGCTCCTAATTATAAATAAGCTAAATTGAATGTTTTTTGTTGGACAACAAGGTTAAAAATAATTTATTTTGACCATCCCAAAAGGGACATTTACATTAATAAACCTGGATTTGGTCAAAAATTTTGAGAAAATTTTAGAGGTAAAAATTGAAAGTAACTATAAATGCTAAAGAAGCCTGTTCGTGGTCTTAATAGGAGTGCATTAGTGTTAAATACCGGGAGGAAAGCATTTTTATTATCCCTTGACAAACAGTTTAATATATAGATTATTATTTTATTGAAACATGTCTATATTTGTAACAACAAGTAACCCTTTGAACCTAATCTTTATTATTTTCACCTGGTTGTTCTGTAATGAGCAGGTATTAACAATTATACAATAATTTTTTTACATTATATTTAAAGAAAGATCAACAATGATCATGTAAAAAAGGTTATTATATATGGAGCTTGACTAATTCAAGTTATTGATAAGGTTCATGTCAATCAAAATCACAAATGGCAGATTTTTTTAAACATATTGATCGATTTTTTAACAAAATTATATTGTCTCCAAGTACCGGGAAATACGAGGGAATAATATATTGGCAGCAAAGGCTATTTTATTATTTCTCGATAACATTTCTTTTTTTGGGTATAGTCGTTTTGCTACCAAGTGTAATCATCTCGCTAAGAGAAGGATTGCAAATTATTTCACTGGTTGATATTGTCATCTACCTTTTCCTTCTTTTCGTGTTCCTAACCCGAAGATTGACTTATTTTCAAAAAGTGATATTAATCATAAGTGCTTTATATATTTTAAGTTTATTCTTGATTTTATTTCTTGAACCTTATGGAACAGGGCTTATTTGGCTGTTTTCTTTACCCATTATATGTGGGGTTTTATTGAATTTTCGTTTCGTGTTATCTGCTTTAATAATCAATTTATTAATTCTATCCTTTTTTACTGTTGGATTATTTTGGAATTGGTTCGAGGGATACAACGTACAGGAATATAATATTGGAGTTTTTATTGCAGTGGCCATAAACCTGTTAGTGTTAGATATATTTATTTCAGTTTCCCTGGCTGTGTTGCTAAATGGGTTGAATAAAACTTTGAAAAGGGAAAGATTGGCAAAACAAAAAATCTCTAACCAGAAAAGTAGTCTATTGAAGGCAAAAAATAAAGCCGAAGAGTCAGAACGTTTGAAAACGGCTTTTTTAGCTAATATGTCTCACGAGATTAGGACCCCGATGAACGGTATCCTGGGTTTTGCCGAATTATTAAAAGAAGATGGATTGGAACCCTCAGAAAGGAAAAGATACCTTAATATTATCACTGAACGAGGAGAGAATCTATTGCAAATTATCAATGATATTTTAGATTTATCTTCCATTGAAGTAAACCAGCTTAAAATATATGAGGTTACTTTCAACCTGAATAGGTTAATGAGCGAGTTGTATGATTTTTTTGTTCCCAGGATCAATGCCAAAAGTAAAAATATAAGGTTCAATGCATACATGGGCATTAAAGGCCCCGACTTTTTTATAAGCAGTGATAAAACCAGGATTCAACAAATATTGACCAATTTACTTTCAAATTCTTTAAAATATACCGATTTAGGAGCAATTGACTTTGGTTATGAAGTTATGGATAATAATCTTCTTTTTTATGTAAAAGATACGGGCACCGGGATACCAAAAGAATTTCATTCAACTGTCTTCGAGAGGTTTCGTCAAGGAGAGGAATCCTATAAACGCAGGTATGGTGGAACGGGATTGGGATTATCCATTTCCAAGGCATTGGTTAAAATGTTAGGGGGAGATATTTGGTTCGAATCAAACGAGCATAAAGGATCATCTTTCTATTTCAAAATACCTTTAAAGGAACCCCTGAAAATCAATATAGACAAGAAAACTAATAAGTCCATCAACATGGATTGGAAAGACAAGAAAATTCTTGTGGTGGAAGATGATACTTATAGTTTTGAATTAATTAACAATTTCTTAAGGAAGACCGGTATAACAGTTTACCACGCCAGTGATGGACAAGAAGCCTTGCAATTATTCGATAACAATAAAGATTTTAACCTGGTATTAATGGACTTAAGATTAGGGAAGACTGATGGATTACAGGTAACCCGGGAAATAAGAAAACAGGACCTGCAAGTTCCGATTATAGCTCAAACAGCCCAAGCGTTTGAAGAAGATAAAAATAAGAGTTTGGCAGCCGGGTGCAACGATTACATGACAAAACCAATTGATAAAGAAGAACTTTTTTCAAAACTTAAAAAATACATGTAGGAATTATTCCCTGTTTTTTTAATAAATAGGACCCTAATTATCCTGGTTTTTTAGCTTGTAAGATGTTCCCAATTCGGTTATCTCCATTTCAACCATATCTAATAGAATCATGTCTATCAATATTTTTTCAGCCGTTTGTTTTGATATTTTGGCAAGCCTGCAAAATTTAGAGATGGTAATGGAACGGTTTTTTTCTAGGAAAGAAAGGAGAAGCTTTTCTTTTTCGGTGTATTTAATAAAAACACCTTTCTCTAATCCTTTCATTTTCCATACTTTTATTAAAATGCCGTTGGCCATAAGATTTTGATCCTTTTTCCGTATAAAAGCCAACCAGCGTCCTTCTTTCGATTTGGCGAAACAAGGTTCTTGTTCATGTTTGGGAACAACTACTTCTAAAACAGTTTTTCCATCTACTTCCCATTTTTTTGCGTCAAAAACTACTTCGGGCTTACAATATAATTGCGCTGCTGACTCTATCATGTAGTATTCTTCATCCGATCTAACTCCAGCAATTGCACCATTATCTTTTACTCCAATCAAAAGAGTTCCACCATCGGTGTTTGAAAAGGCCGACATGGTGCGGGCAATTTTTTGAGCATCAGATATTTCGTACTTGAAATCGAGTTGCTGGTGTTCCCCTTGGTTGATCAAGTTTTTTATATATGTACTCACGATTTTGGATGATTATGTGGTTTATCTCGTTCACATTTTTTTCACCAAGATTTAAATCTACATGAATCTTGACAAAATTATAATTTTATTCTTTACTAAATAAAACTTACTGGGCGAAGTGGCACCACAAGTTTCAATTTATAAAATTTCAATCTAAGATATGCTATTCGTCTAATTTACAAGTTGTTTGCTCCATTATATATCAAGTGGCATATTTCTTGCATATTTCTTTTAAAATATCTCCATGTGTTAAAAAGACTTTTTTTTTAATTTTTTAATTTAAAATTTAATATTTTTATTTATTGAAAACGATTTGTATCCAATGCGAGTTATTAATATAAATTATAAATTTTTTTTAATACCATGAAAAAGAAATTAATTTCCTTAGTGATGATTCCTTTTATGTTTTTTCTTTCTTGTAATAACGAAAAAGTAAAAGATGATAGTGTAAGGGATAGCGAAAATGAAGATGTTGAATTGGCTTCCCAAGAAGGAAACAAGATGATTTGCATGTATGATGGAGTCGCCATTTGGAGTGTACCCGAGCAAGATAATAAATATTACCAGGGATCTGTTAATTTGGGTGAAACATTGACTTATCTTGGTGAAACAATGATTGATTCTACAGATAAACGTGAGAATAAACGAGAATTTTATAAGGTGGAACTTGCGGGTGGTGAAAAAGGTTGGATTAATAGTTTTTTTGTGATCATGGATGCTTCTCCCGCTGTTATTATCAAACCTGT
>CAZOSQ010000278.1:0-5186 GCA_964582245.1 uncultured Bacteroidales bacterium
CCGGTCAATCTCTTCCGCGGTTGTATATTTCCCTGTCGAAATACGCACTGTACCCGCGGCTCTCATTAATTCAATATTCATCGCTTTTAACACGGGGGATATTTCGATTGAATCTGCATGGCAGGCCGACCCGATGGAGATAAACAGTTCCTGGCTTACCAGGGATGCAAGGGAATGTGCTTCGGTTTTTTCAAAAGCGACACTTAACGTGTTTGGAAGGGTGGTTGTTTGTCCCCCGTTCACGTTCACCTTGTTGCCAAGATGGTTGTTCAGCCCGTTGATTAACCGTTGTTTGGTTGAAAG
Source organism: uncultured Bacteroidales bacterium (assembly GCA_964582245.1). Taxonomy (GTDB): domain Bacteria; phylum Bacteroidota; class Bacteroidia; order Bacteroidales; family CAZOSQ01; genus CAZOSQ01. The sequence continues at coordinate 304 of CAZOSQ010000278.1, forward strand.
CATGTTCCCGGTGGTTTTATCGAAATCACGTTTTGCTATTTCACAGGCTTTTCCCAGCGCCACGATATAAGGGATATTTTCGGTTCCCGGCCTCAAACCTTTTTCCTGTCCCGCGCCATACATCAGATTGTTTATTTTTGTGTTTTGTTTTATATACAATGCCCCAATGCCCTTTGGCCCATATAATTTATGGCCGGCAATAGTTAATAGATCTATACCAAGCTCATTAACACCCGTTTTTATTTTACCAACAGATTGGGCAGCATCGGTGTGAAAAATAATGCCGTGTTTTTTAGCTATTTCACTAATTTCTTCAATAGGTTGAATTGTGCCAACCTCATTGTTCGCGTGCATGATAGTAATTAGTATTGTACTGGAGCGAATGGCATTTTCAACATTTTCTGGATTTACTTTACCGTTGGAGTCAACCGGGAGATAAGTAATTTCATATCCTAAAGTATTTAAATATTTACAAACTTCTGTTACGGCAGGGTGTTCAATGGAAGAAGTGATGATGTGTTTACCCTTGTCATGGTGTGCAAGGGCTATTCCCCGGATAGCATGGTTGTTCGATTCCGTCCCGCCACTTGTAAAAATAATTTCATGGGGGCTTGCATTTATTAACCCGGCCACCTGTTTTCTCGCCCGTGCTATGGCTTCTTTGCTGTTTCTGCCGATGGGATATGAACTGGATGGGTTTCCAAACGATGTTTGAATAAAAGGCAGCATTTCCTCAACTACCTCGGGGTCAATTGGGGTGGTGGCATTATAATCAAGATATATTGGTTTTTTATTTATTGTCGTTGTATTCATTCTAAAGATCTGATTTTATTGTTAAATATTTTTTGCCACTATCTAACAGCACCTGCTTTGAGCAACATCATCGTTTTGCCCGGGATCCAAATTCCCGGAAATGATATGTATGTAACATCTCCAAATAATTGTTTTCATAGGCTTGGTTTGTTTTGATTGGATTGTAATTGCTTTATTTTCCATTCAGGGTACCCCTCGTCGAGCCGCCGGATTTTGTAACCTTTTTCATTAAGTATTTTCACGGCTTCATCGGCAAGTACACAGAAGGGGCCCCTGCAATAGGCAATAATTTCTTTATCTTTCGAAAAATTCGCCAGGTAATTTAAAAGTTCGTCAATTGGTGCAGAAATAGCGCCGGTAATATGTCCAAGTTCATATTCAATCGCGGGGCGCACATCCATAAGCAAAACATTTTCACTCTTTACCATTAGCTCAAGTTCATCAAGGCTCACGGCATCCAAAGCCTCATTATCCCCCCTTTGCCTGTTCAAGGTTTTTTCCAGTTCGGCAATTTCACTTAAGGCATATTTTGTAATATGCTGGTATAATCCAAGTAAGTCATCATTTACAAGGGAATAAAATACATAATGGCCTTCCTTGCGGGTTTTTACAATGTTGTTGTTCTTTAGTACCTGTAAGTGTTGAGAAGCATTGGCAATGGAAAGGTTGGTTGTTTTTACAACCCCTTCAACACTTTTTTCTCCTTGTGAAAGCATTTCTATTATTTCAAGCCGGTATGGGTTTGCCAGGGCTTTAAGCAATTTTGACAGGCCATCGTACATTGCATTTTTGAATTCGCGGCTATTCATTTTTTATAAAAATTGATCCTGGTACAAATATAAACAATTATATTCAATTATTCAATACAATTATTGAATAATTGAATATCTTTCTCGGTACGGCTTGGCCGGAACCCCCTTTAAAGGTGCATTAAAAAAAGTCAGGGCATCACTTTAGGGGTGATGCCCTGCCCGTTTATAGCAAATAAAACCCCATTAATGAGTATAATCCAAAATCTTAATTTCACCCCCTACCTTTTTAATAACAGCCTCTTTTATAGACTGGGCATGGGGGCAGGGAAACCCGATAGGGTTTCCTTTAAAGATGCAAGATGCAAAAACGATAACTTCAGCCCCTCTTTCTACCATGAGTTTGACCCTTGTTGCTGCTTTTTTTCCCGGACAGCCACCGCAACTTACAAACCCCATAATTTCCGTGGGGCCTATTTCTTCAAACGCGAGCTTGCCTTTTGAAGCCACTGTAAAATCAGTGTTTCCCGGGCACATGTCTTCCGTTTGTTGACAACGAATAATTCCTGCTTTCATGTTATTTCTTCTTTTTATGTTTGTTGATGGTTATTATTTTCAAACAGATGATCGATTCTATGAAAGATCGTGTGGTCGTAATCATGCCTTTCTTTTACTTCAAGCACATCATATAGTTTTTCCAACTGGCGGATTACTTGTTGATATTGCTCGTTCACGCGTACCAAAAGGTACATCACGCTTACCGATCCCTCCCCTATGGCGCCGCACAGGATGCCTTCGAGGTTATACCCGCGCCTGGAAAAAAGGCCTGTAATGTGCGACATGACTCCCGGATGGTTGTTTACTATCAATTCTATTACCGTATGATTTTTCTGTTTCATTATATTTAATTTTTTATGTTAGCCGATCATTGTTTTATTTGCTGCCCCCGGGGGTACCATGGGGAACACGTTTTCAGAAAATTTAATGGGCACATTGATAAATACAGGTTCATTTAGTTCCAAAGCTTTCTTCAGGACTGTCAGGGGATCGCTTTCCTTCTCAAGGTCATAGGATTTTATGCCAAGTCCCTTGGCTATGGCTGAAAAATCGGGTAATGCATGAAACTGGGAGCCAATAAATATCTTGTCGAAAAACAGTTCCTGTTGTTGCCTTACCAGTCCCAGGTAACCATTATTGAACAAAACGATGGCCAGGTTTGGTTTTTCTTCAGCGATAGTGGCCATTTCCTGTATATTCATCAAAAAGGATCCGTCACCAGAAAAGCACACTACTTTTTTTGCGGGATTGGCAAAAGCGGCGCCTATTGCCGCGGGAACACCAAAACCCATAGTGCCGAGGCCGCCAGAGGTGAGGAAAGTCCGGGGCCTGGTAAAGGGATATTTCATGGCCACCCACATCTGGTGCTGTCCCACATCGGTAGAAATTATTGTGTCGGCAGGTACGCTGGCAGCTACTTCATCGATGACCCTCAAAGGATGAAAAGGGTCATTGTCCGGGGCTACAATGTAGGGCAGTTTGTTTTTTGTTTCTTTAACGCTGGTAATCCACTCTGCCCGTTGGTTTTGGTTGACCCGGGGGAGGATGGTTTCAAGAAAAGCATGTAAATCCGTATGTATACTTTGATAAGAAGGTTTTATCTTATCGATCTCCGCCTTATCAATATCAATATGTATTATGCGGGCATTACTGCAAAATTCCGTGACCTTGCCGGTGACCCTGTCATCAAAACGCACCCCGAGGGCTATGACAAGATCGGCTTGTTCAATTAGTTGATTGGCGTACCTGGTGCCATGCATCCCTATCATCCCTAAATACAGGGGGTGGTTTGGATTAAACCCGCCAAGCCCTCTCAAGGTCGAGGTTACCGGTATGAAATTTTTTTCTGCAAGCTGAAGGAGAAACCCCTCGGATTTTGATTCAATAATTCCCGCACCATATAATATCATGGGTTTTTTCGCGCTGTTTATGGATTCTGCAATTATCCCGATGCTGTTGTCATCTATTATGTCAGGCTTTTTCTTTTCATGGAATTCGGGCCACTTGTCAAACGTGTGTTCCTGCATTTGGATATCCTTCGGCAAATCAACAACCACCGGCCCCGGCCTGCCCGATTCGGCAATCCGGAAAGCTTCGGGTATAATTTCAAGCAGTTCCCCGGCCGAGCGGGCAAGGAAATTGTGTTTTGTAATGGGAATGGTAAGCCCGTAAGTATCAATTTCCTGGAATGCATCGGTACCAATCAATGATGTAGATACCTGGCCCGTGAAAGCCACGACAGGTATCGAATCGAGTTTTGCATCCGCGATAGCGGTAAGCAGGTTCGTGGCACCAGGTCCCGATGTAGCAAAGCATACGGCCGCCTTTCCTGTACTTCGTGCCATGCCCTGGGCAATAAAACCCGCCCCCTGCTCTTGACGGGCCAGGACATGTTTTATTTTGCTTCCATGCAGGGCCTTGTACAATGGCAGGTTAGCACTTCCGGGAATCCCCGCGATAATTTCAATTCCCTTTTTTTCAAGTAGACGGATAATGATTTCCGCTCCCGTGTGTTTCATAATTTAATTTTTTAAAAAGTTAATAAAAACAAAAAACCCTGCCGGAATTTTCACCGACAGGGTTTTAAATATCTTGTTATAAATATTCCTTATCTGCGGTGAACACATAATAATCCCACGACCACCACAGTGACCACGTTGAAAAGGATATTTGTAAATGTATTCACCATCATTTTATTTTCGCTGTTCATAGCAAAATTAACAAAAAAATAGTTTTGTCAAAAGTAATGCACGTGTTATTTTATCAATGCCTCCTAAAAATTTGATGTCTATTTGCAAGTCAAAAAGTTAATACAATGTTGTTTCTCCGTACAAGGTCATACAGGTCTTTCATGGAAGAAAATTTGCAAACTTTTGGTTCTTTGGAATTACGGCTTTGCAAACAAGTTCCACAACCAAGTATTTCGCCTCCATTATCCAAAAGGTTATCTACCTGTTCCTTAATATCTTTGTCTTGTTCGGACAACTTTTCCAATTCCACGCCTTTGCCAAGCAAAAAGACACAAACCGTATCGCCTTCATTTTTGGAATAGTTGGCAAAACGTAAGGCATTATAAACTGTTTCATTATCATTGGAATAAATAATAATGCCCACGGATGTTGCCTGTAACTTGTTTGAATTGGTATTAAGATTAAAGTTTTGTGCATTTAATTCGATGCAGCAAAAAGTAATCAATAGTAAAATAATTAATTTCATCCGTACAAAATTTATTTTTAATGGTCGGATGGAACATCCATGTTACGA
>CAZOSQ010000279.1:0-5178 GCA_964582245.1 uncultured Bacteroidales bacterium
ATTTGAAAATTTGGGCAAGTTTTTGGAAGTACGATTTTCATAAACTTGGTAGGCATCGAGCAATGTCGAGATGCCTATCATTATTTTAACTATCAAAATGCTTAGCAACAAGCGGAAAATCAATACATCCATACACCAATCTACCAATAAAATAGTTATTCATAAACTCAAAGGCCTTATAAACCAAGAATGCAGGCCAAACAATGGCTTTAAAAAAGCCTAATACTCCCATCCAAAAACTCGTGGCATGTGCAATAAAATAAATTACCGCACCCACGAAACCTAGTCCATATACAGCACTATTATGGGCTCCATGATATGATTTTTCTTTTGTCATTGTAAATTATTTAGGATTAATAATATTTTTCAATTTTACGAAAAAAAAATCCGGGATCAAATTTTTTTGAATTATTAACAGGTTAATTTTTACAACACCATTTTTTGTATCTGTTGAATTTTTTGCAACATGCCGGTTCGATGGAAGATAAGGAGGGAAATTATACAAAAATCTTCTTTTAAGTGCCGATTTTTTTGAATTAACATGAACCCCTTGCCGGGTTAGTTGTTTAATACACAAGTTATAAACCATTAAAAAAAATGATTATGCCATTCACATTACAAGTAGGAGAGAAAGCACCTGATTTTAAATTATGTGCTACCGATGGAAAAGAATATACCCTATCTTCATTTCGAGATCCTTACCTGGTTATATTTTTCACATGCAATCATTGCCCGTATGTTAAAAATTCCGATGAAGTCACTCGGCAAACAGCTGAAAAATTTGCTGGTAAGGGGGTGAAATTTGTAGGGATCAACTCCAATAGCAGTAAGACATACGAGGAGGACAACTATGAGAATATGGTTGAAAGAATGATGAATTATAATTTCCCCTGGGTTTATTTAAGAGATGAATCCCAAGATGTAGCTAAGGCTTACGGAGCTCTACGCACACCCCATTTTTTCGTGTTTGACCAATATAGGAAACTGGTTTATACCGGTAGGAGTTTAGATAATCCCAGGACTCCTGAAAATAGTACCGTGAATGACCTTGAAAAGGTACTTAATGAGTTAACTTCAGGCCAATCCATTAGTACCCCTGTAACCAATCCCATTGGTTGCAATGTCAAATGGGAAGGAAAAGATAAACACTGGATGCCGGAGGAAGCTTGTGACTTAGTATAAAATTAAATCATTCAATTAACGGGATTTCTAATAAAATCCCGTTAATGAATCCATCGTGATGAAATAATTTAACTCTTATATAAGTTTGATACAATGTATAAAAAAACGAGTATAAGGGTTTGTTATATTTTGTCAATGCTGTTTTTTCTTTCTCGTGATGACCAACTTACTGGCCAAAAGATTTTTTGAAGCAACGGGTGATCCCGGGAGGGCAGGGGCTTTTATTCCCTCGTGAAAGAACTGGTTGCCTATAAACACCCTGGCTTCATCCCATAATCCCCCGGATATAAAAGAATTTAGAAGTTTGCTTCCGCCTTCCACGAATAAAGATAAAACCTGCCGGTTGTAAAGATCATCCAGGATGATTTGAAGCATGTTCCTATCAAAAGTGATTTTCCGGAAAATCAGGTTTTCACGGTTAGGTAAATCTTTTTCCGTGTAGACAATGGTAGGGATTTCCTGGTTGAATAAAGCCAGCGAATCATTTAACCTCGATTCCCGGTCTAGGACAAGCCTAAGTGGATTTTTTCCCACCCAATCACGGACATCAAGGCGCGGGTTATCTACCAGTGCCGTGTTAGTGCCTACCAAGATAGCATCTTCTTCCGATCTCCATTTATGAACGAGCATCCTGGATGATTCATCTGTAATCCAGGTTGGCCGGGATGTAGCTTGTTCGCGGTTAATATCCACGAAACCATCCAAGGTTTGTGCCCATTTGAGGATAATATAAGGACGTTTTTGCTGGTGAAAGGTGTAGAAGCGCCTATTTAAGTTTCGGCATTCATCTTCACTTATGCCTGTTACTACTTCTGTTCCTTGCTCGCAAAGTAGGTTAGCTCCTTGGCCAGCTACCAAGGGGTTGGGATCCAGGGAGCCGATAACAACTTTTTTTACTTGGCTTTGCACCAGGAGAGTGGTACAGGGGGGCGTTTTTCCTTGGTGACAACATGGCTCCAGGTTCACGTAAAGTGTGGAGTTTTTAAGAAGTTCCTTGTTGTTAACAGAATTGATGGCATGTACTTCTGCATGAGCTCCCCCGGCTTTCCTATGATAACCTTCCCCGATAATTTTGCCATCATGAACCACGACTGAACCTACCATGGGATTAGGTGAGGTATGGCCTTGGGCTGAACCAGCCAGTTCAAGGCAACGCAACATGTATAATTTGTCATCATCCATTGAAAGCCAATTTCCTGCAAAGATATAATTTCTATTATAAACTATTGGAGATTTAGAAATCTATATTAAACAACACGCTAAATCGAATAAATTTATAAGAATCCAAAAAGTCAAAATAGGGATACTAGGTTTTTATAAAATCTTATTAATATCTTTGGGTTAAAAATTTAAAAAAATCTAAATAAAAGATCATGGAAAAAGAAGTAGGTTCCAAGAACACGAAAAACGAGATATTAAAAGCATATGAAGAACTGCTCGAAAAGGTTAAGGAAAATGATAAAGATCCCCGTGTTTCCCAGCAGGCAAAAATTAACCAAGAAATTGTTAAAAAAGCAGGTGGCCTTTCCTATGATGGGATTGTAAAGGAAATAGCGAATCTTAAAATGATCTTGGGTTCTTCACTTGACCAATTAGAAGAAAAAATAATAAGTCAATACAAGGAACTTGAAAATCTTCAGCAAGCCATTACCATTGAAAAGAAAAATTTGGAAGAGCTATATGAAATTTCAGCCAATGCAGATTCACTCGCGGCCTTAATAATGGCCCAGAAAGAACAAAAAGAAAATTTTAATGTCGAAATGCGTGAAACCAGGGAAAAATGGGTCAAGGAGCAGCAACACGTACTAGAGCAAAATAAAGAACAAAAAGAAAAATTGGATAAGGAACAAAAAAGGGAAGAAGAGGAATATAATTATAACCTTAAGATCAAGCGTAAAAAGGAAATGGACGAGTACGAGCAAAAGAAATCAGCCTTGGAAATGGAAATAAAGGAAAAAAGGGCAGTTTTTGAAAAAGAAATTACTGAAAGAGAGTCCAAGGTTGCTGAATCTGAAAAAGAACTGGAAGAGTTACGGAAACATGCACAACAATTCCCGGGAGAGAAAGAAACGGCCGTTGAAGAAGCAAAAAAAGAGTTGATAGAAAAATTAACCAGGGAATTTGAATTTGAAAAACAATTAAACTATAAACAAGTTGAAGGTGAAATTAAACTTAAGGATCAAACCATTGAAACACTAAAAACAAAAATACGTGAACAGGATTCTTATATCAAAGATTTATCAGGTAAAACCAGCAATGCAGAAATAACCGTGAAGGATATTGCCTTGAAAGCCTTGGAAAGTTCATCCAAGATCCGTAACATTCAGCAAGAATATGAAAAAAGGGATAGGGAATCATAAATATTCCCGGTTTCATGTTATCTAACATAGATATTTAAGAATTATCCCTATTTTTTTATCCACTACAAGATTAATAAAGGAATAATTTTTTTGGTTAACTTTACTTCATGGGAAATTTTTAACCGGGATAAAGGAATTCAATGAGGGAAATTAAAATTATCTTAGTAACTCTTTTTTTATGTATTACAGGTTATTCACAGCCAGTCATCCGGCACAACAATGTGAGAAAGTTGTCCGTGTTTTCTGATAAAAACAAGGGCTACAAGGTTTCCGTGGATAACCCCATGCAGAGAAGAAAACTAGAGGAAATGATGCTAAGAAATCCTGCCTCGGGAGAAATTCCATTGAATATCAAGGAAAAAGAACTAAAATTCGCCATTACGAGTCCGTATTTATCAAGGGAAAGAAAGTTAAAAACCGGTGATACCATCGAATGGGTGAACAGGGGGCCATTTAATGTAGGGGGACGTACACGTGCCTTGGCAATTGATATTTCCGATGAAAATGTTTTATTGGCAGGAGGCGTTTCCGGTGGAATGTGGCGTTCAACCAATGGCGGGGCTTCCTGGGTAAAAGTAACAGGATTTAGTCAATTGCCAAGTGTAACAGCCATTGCCCAAGACCCTCGACCTGGAAATACTGATACCTGGTACTATACTTCCGGTGAATTTATTGGAAATTCGGCCAGCATTAGCAATGCCAGTTACAAGGGAAATGGTGTTTTCAAATCAACAGACAACGGGCTTTCTTGGTTTTTGCTCGAATCAACAGCGTCTAATTCTCCTGAAGATTTTGATAATTCTTTTGATTATTGTTGGAATGTAAAAATCAATCCAACCAACGGGCATGTTTACGTGGCTACATACGGGCGAATAATGCGTTCGGTGGACGGGGGGGGTACTTGGGAAAGCGTACTGGAAAACCCGGATAATCTTTCCATTTTCACGGATATAGCTTGTTCTTCCACGGGGATATTATATGCGACTTTTAGTGGTTCGGAACCTGGTTCAGGCATTTATCGATCGGTGGATGGTATAAATTGGATAAATATCACTCCCGTGAATTTCCCATCTTTTTATAGGCGTATTGTATTGGATATTGCACCCTCCAATGAAAATATCGTGTATTTTTTGGCTCAAACCCCGGGTAGCGGTTATCATAATGAAGAGGATACTGAATGGATCAGCTTGTGGACCTATACTTACAGGTTTGGTGATGGTTCAGGTTCGGGAGGTGCATGGATCGATAAATCATTGAACTTACCTGATTTTGGACCGCCGGTAGGCAATTTTTATACCCAAGGCTCTTATAACATGGTGGTCAAGGTGAAACCCGATAATGAAAACGTGGTTTTTATCGGTGGAACGAACTTGTATCGTTCCAACAATGGTTTTTCCTCGACTTCTGGAACAACTTGGATTGGTGGATATTCTATAGCCAATGACGTGAGTTTTTACCCTGGACAACATCCCGATCAGCATGCACTGGTTTTTTACCCTTCTAATCCCTCCAAGATGCTCGCGGGGCATGATGGTGGAATTAGCTTTACGACCAATAATTTGGGAGATGCCCGCGGGATATCTCCAGTGAAATGGGAATACCTGAACAACGGGTATTTGACAACACAAGCTTATGC
>CAZOSQ010000280.1:0-5160 GCA_964582245.1 uncultured Bacteroidales bacterium
GTTACAGGGACGGGAAATGGTCATCACCCATCAACCTGGCTAGTCCAGTCAACACCAAGTATAAAGAGAAACAACCTTCAATCTCGGCAGACGGTAGTACCCTTTATTTTGCCAGTGATAGACCCGGTGGTAAAGGAGGCCTGGATATTTGGATGTCCAAGGTAGATGAACTTGGACTTTGGAGTTCTCCTATTAATTTAGGAGATTCAATCAATAGTCCCGGGAATGAACAATCACCTTTTATTCATTTTGATGGACAAACTTTATATTTTTCGTCCGATGGACTGGTAGGTTTTGGAGGGCATGATTTATATTACACGAAAAAAAATCTTCTAGGTGAATGGAAAAAACCAATAAATTTAGGTTACCCGATTAACACTTATGATGATGAAATAGGATTGATGATAGATGCAGAAGGAAAAACCGGGTATTTTTCTTCAACCAATGTTATCAATGGTAAAAAACAAGATAATTTGGATATTTATAGGTTTAAACTTCCCCAAGATATCCGTCCGACACCTGTTTCTTATATGAAGGGACGTGTTAAAGATGCCGAATTTAAAACTAGCATATCCGCCAGATTTGAGTTAATCGATTTGATGACTGGAAAAACCATTCATGAAAGTTATTCTGATCATAAAAATGGTGAATTTCTTGTATGTATTCCCGCAAATAGAAACTATGCATTGAATGTTTCCAAAACAGGATACCTTTTTTATTCCGAAAATTTTTCCTTTGAAGGAATTCATTCCATTGAAGAACCTTTCTTAAAAGACATTGAGCTTAAAAAGATAAAGTTAGGAGAAATAATAGTGCTAAGAAATGTTTTTTTCGAGCATGATTCTTATGTTTTAAAACCAGAGTCCAAATCCGAATTGAACCAGTTAATTAATTTTTTGAATTCTAATACTCGTTTAAAAGTTGAAATTGGTGGACACACGGATTATCATGGTACCGGGGAATATAACCTTACACTATCCCAAAATCGAGCAAAAGCAGTAAAAGATTACTTGGTCGAAAATGGAATTGAAATTACCCGGTTAACTTACAAGGGGTATGGAGAAACAAAACCAATAGCCACTAACGATACACCAGGAGGGAGGGCTTTGAATCGTAGAACTGAATGTAAGATAATTGGTATAGATTAAATGATTTTTATCCAAGAAAATAATCAAGGTAAAATGGTTTATTTTGAGGTAAAAATGAATACTTTTTTACCTTTTCCCGTATATATGGTTTAAAAATAACACGATGAATACTTTAAAAATTTTTTTTCCTATAGTTTGTTTTCTATCCATAAACACTGGATATGGACAAGATAAACAGGAAGATGTTAAATACGAGTTTGAAATAATTCGAGAGTTGGAAACTTTACCGGTCGAGAATCAATACATGACAAATACATGTTGGAGTTTCACGAGTTTAGCCATGATTGAATCTGAGTTAATTCGCGAAGGAAAAGGAAAAGTCAACTTATCTGAAATGTACGTGGTAAGAAATGTTTACCTTGAAAAAGCCATAAGATACGTGCGCATGCATGGCAATATTCAATTCTCCGGTGGAGGGGCATTGAATGATGTGCCTGATATTATTAAAAAATATGGAATTGTTCCTCACGAGGTTTACACGGGTTTAAAGAATGGGAATAAAAACCATGTTCATATTGAAATGGATTCAATCTTGTTGAGTTTTGTTGATAATTTAGTGAAAAATGATACGATACCGTTCAACTGGTTAAAAGAATATAATAAAATCTTGGATCAATACTTAGGCAAAGTGCCCGAAAATTTTAAATACAAGGGAAAAAAATATACTCCTATATCTTACATGGAGTATTTAAATATAAACCCGGATAATTACCTGCTTCTTTCATCCTTTTCCCATCATCCTTTCTATGATAAGTTTATACTTGAAGTGCCTGATAATTGGTCCTGGGGGCAGGCATGTAATTTACCCATGGAAGAACTGGTCCAAGTGATCGAACATGCCCTAGAAACTGGATATACAGTTGCCTGGGCCGGGGATATAACCGAAGAAGGATTTTCATGGTTTGAGGGCATTGCCGTTATTCCATCAGGAAGGGAGGAAAACCTGTTCAAAACTCCTATCAAGGAAAAGGAATTTTCACGTGAATCCCGTCAATTGGATTTTGATAGCTACCTGACAACTGATGATCATGGAATGTTGATCATTGGAGTGGCAAGGGAAAAATCGGGAGGAGTGTTTTTCTACACAAAAAATAGTTGGGGAACCCAAAATAAACAAGATGGATACATGTTTTTATCGGAATCTTTCATAAAACACAAAACATTGTCTATACTTGTAAATAAAAATGCAATTCCCAAGCATCTATTAGAAAAAATGTAAAGTAATTTTGTGCCATGGAATGTAATAAATCAAAAAATTTATCCCGTTGTAATTGTTCTTATCCCTGCAGTAGGAAAGGTAATTGTTGTGAGTGCATTGCTTATCACCGAAGGGCTGGTGAATTACCAGCATGCTATTTTCCCAATGATGCAGAAAGAACCTACGATAGGTCTATTGATTATTATTTAAAGGTGACCAGGACTTGAGGTTAATTAATTTCATATTTAAAGAAGATCCTTTCAACCCTGTTGGATTTTTTTAAGCTTTATACTCGGCTCCTCCAATATTATCTTTTTTAGCACCTGTCACGGAGGATAAACAATTTATTTCATTCCTGTAGCGAAGAACACCCAGGAATGCGAATATCAATGCTTCTTTAAAATTAATAACTTCTTCAGGGGGTAAAATAATTTCTACTTTACATCTTTCCCTTAATAATTTAATTAAAAATTTATTAAAAGCCCCCCCTCCTGTAACCAACATATTCATTCCCGGTTCATTTTTCAATACCGAGGAAATTTGAATTACAATATGCTCGTAAATGGTTCTTAACTTATCTTCAACTTTAAGTTTAGATTTATTGATTATCGGTAAAAATTCAGATGTCAGCCATTCTTTTCCAAGTGATTTTGGTGGGTCTAGGTGGTAAAAGGGAATACTATTTAGTTTGTCTAGTAAATTTAAATCAACTTTACCTTTTTTGGCAAGTTCACCATCCTTGTCAAAATCAAGATTTTTAATTTTGACTAGGTGATTAATTACAATATTTACCGGGCAAATATCAAAAGCAATTCTTTTATTATTGGAATTTCCTGAAATATTTGCAAACCCTCCTAAATTTAGGCAATAGTTATAATCATTAAATAAAAGTTCATCACCAATAGGGACTAGTGGTGCACCTTGTCCCCCTAGCGCAATATCTAGGGACCTGAAATCACAAATGACGCTGATTCCGGTTTTTGCAACTATGGAAGCACCATCTCCAATTTGAAAATAAATACCTTCATTGGGTTCATGAAATACCGTATGTCCATGTGATGCTATAAAGCTGATTGATTGATTCTTATTTGATAAGAAGTCAATAACATTTTCCCCGATTAATTGACCCAGGGAATGATGTATTTTAATAAAACTCGCGGGATTTAATGAATCAGCCTTGGATAATTGTTCGCGCCATCCTGTTGAATAGGGGTAGGTTTTGGCATCTACAATTTTATACTTCCAGAGGTTGTTAATTTTCTGGAACTCGCATAAGGCTATATCCACTCCATCAAGGGATGTGCCCGACATTATCCCTAAAACAGTATACTTGATCATAAATCTTTATAAAGTTTTTCAATTGCTTCGATCAATATCTTGTATAGGGTTTCTTGATTTCCAGGAGTTTCTTCTCCTATAAAGCCATTGAGAAAATTTTCGTTTATTTCCAAGGAAACAGATCCTTGTGCTTCGGATTTTATTTTTTTTATGGGAACATAACCATTTTCATCAAAAAAATTAACTTCTAATTTAACTATAGGTGTAATCTTGCCTTGTTCTTTCATTAACGAGGATTCATAACTTGCATTTATGCGAATAAAATATTTAATATCGGATTTTCTAATAGCTTTTTGGATGGTTGACATGGGATACCCATATTCATTATAACTTGATTTATCATTGAGGCTGTTTGCCGGGAAGATGAAAATGAGTTGATCTTGTTCAAGTTTTTCTTTAATCGTGTGAAAAGTTGAATGAACTAACAATTCTTTAACCTTATTTTCCCCGTATTCGGAATTTTTTACAAATTCATCCAATGATGAAGTGGTTTTTGCAAATTCATCGGAAAAATTTACATGATAATAAAACAATACGAAACTTTTCCCTTCAATTTTCTGACAATTAATGTTATAGCTATTTGCGAAGAGAACCGTAAAAAATAAAATTAATATCCTGTAGTTCATAATAATTTGATTGGTAATACATTGTACAATTTACCAAAAAAAATTAATATTAAAAGCTTTCAAATTGTTTTTTTGATCAATGACAAATAATTCAAGGTTATGATTCTGTCCTTTTTTTACTTTTTCAGTATCAAGAGTGAAATAAAGGAGGTTATTTTTAGGATCATACTCGAAAAGAACCCATTTACTATCAATATATCCATCATAAGATTTTATACCCGAAAGATCATCCTTAATGATAAAACGAATATTAACTTGTCCTGATATATCTTTCCCGTGGGAAATATTAATAGGGGAAATAGTGGGAGGGGTGGTATCCAATGTCACCACGTATTTTCCAAATTCCCGGGTACTGGTAGTAATGAACCCGTTTTTCCAATTTCCTCCCATGGATTCAAGTTTATTATTATCTTCTACGAGTGCTAACAATCCTTTACTTTTATGTTCCATCGGAAAGGATTCGTCTGGTTTAAGGGAAATTTCAAAATAATCATGCACAGGAAAATATTTATTGTGAACATGGTGCACCGATGAATATGTTCCTTCGATTTTCTTTGTTTTCGCATATATAAATTTAAGGTCATCGTAAAGAACATTGCTTGGCATAGAGATAAAAATATCATGCCTGGAGAAATAATTAGGCAAATCCCAGGGCATTTTTACAGTGAAATTTTCATTTGGAATAGAGTAATTCCCTGGCATTTCTATTTTCTTCAAGTAAAAAGTTAAAATTGAAGTATTACCAGCAACATCTTCAATTTGGATTTTTACTTCTTTTCTTGAGCCTTCCTCAAGATGAATTATCCCATTATTTTTTACGTTTTTGTACAAGTTTAATCTATTGTTTGGT
>CAZOSQ010000281.1:0-5135 GCA_964582245.1 uncultured Bacteroidales bacterium
TGGCAGGTATAGAGGATGATGTAGTTGCTGCTGCATCTATTTATACTCAACCCGAGCAGGTTGAAGATTTCGTGAAAAAAACAGGGGTTGATTCATTGGCCATTTCTATAGGAACTTCTCATGGCGCCAATAAGTTTAAACCAGATCAATGTACAAAAACTGATAAAGGCGTTTTAATTCCACCACCATTGCGTTTTGATATTCTTGAAGAAATTGAGAAACGTATTCCTGGATTCCCGATTGTACTTCATGGTGCTTCTTCTGTACCAAGTGATCTAGTGGAATCTATTAATTCTTATGGTGGTAAATTAGCCGATGCGGTAGGTATACCTGAAGATCAATTAAGAAAAGCAGCCAGCTCAGCAGTTTGTAAAATAAATATCGATTCAGATGGACGTTTAGCCATGACAGCGGCTATACGTAAAGTTTTTGCTGAAAATCCGGGTGAATTTGACCCAAGGAAATATTTAGGTCCTGCAAGGGATGCTTTAAAAGAGTTATACAAGCACAAAATCCAGAATGTATTGGGAAGTGCCAATAGAACATAATCTTTATTAAAAGAATAAAAAAGGTCACCATGGGTGGCCTTTTTTTTTTATGGTTTACCTGGTTTTAAATAAAGTGGTAGCTTTGGGAATCAAATAGTAGCATAACTTGAATCCAATAAAAATTTTTATCTTTGATAACAAATGAATAAAAAAGAAAAGAAAGGGGGTTTTCCATTAAAATGGTATTATTCCAGGATTTACAAGAAATACGACCTTGTAAACAGGTTGTTTACCCTTGGCTTGGATAAAAAATGGAGGAAGGCTGCCATTGAAGAGTGTTTAAAAGATAAACCCGAAAGAATTCTTGACTTGTGTTGTGGAACTGGAGATTTGTTGATAGGTATAGCTAGCCAAAACAAGGATGTCGAAGTTATCGGGTATGATTTTAGCCGGGAAATGCTTGATCTAGCAAAAAAAAAAATTAAGAATGGTAATTTGCATAATGTAAAACTTGCTTGTGGTGAAGCTTCACGTATTCCATTTCCAGCAAAAATGTATGATGCAATTGGAATTGCCTTTGGCTTTAGAAACTTGACTTTTGAGAATCCATTAATGGATCAGCATGTGGACGAGATTATTAGGGTGTTAGCCATTAACGGCAGGTTGGTTGTTTTAGAAAGTACCAAACCTTCAAATATTGTTTTACGGTTATTTTTCAATCTATATTTATATTTTATACTTGTTCCCTTGGGAACACTTGTTTCTGGAAATTTCAAAGCATATTTCTATTTGGCTAAATCTTCTAGCGGGTATTACACGGGTATGCAAATAAGTCAATTGTTAAAGGATAAAGGAATGAAGGTGGTTAATACAAAATCCTTCATGCTTGGAGCAACAACATTGATAGTGGCTCTAAAACAATAATATTTTATACAATCGTCATCTCGGGTGTGAAAAATCGGTAGAATGTTTAGCATTTTCTTTTTGGACTTAAATGATCCTTGTTTTTATTTCCTGGATTATGTAGGTTGAAAAGTATTCATTAATTTTGAATTTCATGAAAATTGGACTAATGAATGTCAACGAATTAAATAAACTATGCGCAGGCTCTTTTATAGAATACATGTCTATTGAATTTACCGACCATGGGGACAAGCATGTGGAAGCCCGTATGCCAATAGATAAAAACAAACTTCAACCCATGGGGGTATTGCATGGAGGTGTATCCTTGGCCTTGGCCGAGACGGTGGCTAGTGCCGGGTCATATATCCGTATTCTAAAGAAGGGTGAGAAGGATAAAGAAGTCTTAGGCCTGCAGGTTTCTGGAAATCATATTTCTACTGTTTCTTCCGGTATATTAATAGCCCGGGCTGAAATAATCCACGAGGGAAAAACTACACATGTATGGAATGTTGAAATTACTGATCAAGATGGTAAACTTATTTCTATTGCTAGGGTTATTAATATAATTAAGGAAACTAAAAATAAGTAGATTAATTTAATGCAATCATTCATTGATAGAGCCATATCGTCCAATGAAGTATTGGAATTATGCATTAAAAGACAAATACCTTTTGTTGCATATCAACTTCCGGGAGACAAAAATTTTTCTTTAATTATACAAAACCAAGGAATTCCCTTGCAATTCACACAATTTGAAAAAATACCCGAAAAGGGATTTATAATCTCCCCATTTTTTAACAATCGATTTAACAGCACAATTGTAATAGAACCAGGTATTATAGTTCATGATGAATTGGATAGCCAGGTGTTTGATGAGTTAAAAGGAATTAATGTCCCCTACATAAAAAACACTTACCATTACCAGTACAAAGAAACGGGTCAACGAGATTATATGTCTCAAGTTGAAAAGGCCATACAAGCTATTAAAGATAAGCTATACGAGAAAATTGTCCTTTCAAGAATAAAGACTGTAAAGGGTAAGTTTCGTGGTAAACTTTCTAATATTTTTCATCTTCTACGGAATTCCTATCCCGATTCATTCGTGTATTTTTTTTCAATCGGTGTAGATTGCTGGATGGGTGCCACCCCGGAGCCTTTAATATGCTCAGATAATGACGATTATACAACAGTTTCCTTGGCGGGGACAAAACCTTATGATATAAAATATCTTGATACGACAAATTGGAAGAACAAGGATATTAAGGAACAAAATTATGTAACAGAATACATTCAGAAAGTCCTCCGGGATTTCGGGATAAAAAAATATACCAAGGAGGGTCCTTACGCCAAAAAAGCTGCTCAACTTTTACATTTAAGAACAGATTTTAAATTTAAACGAATTGGGAACCCTGATTTGGCATCCTTGGTTAATCATTTACATCCTACTTCGGCTGTCTGCGGCATGCCTAAGGAAGCTTCCCGCAAATTTATCATTGAAACAGAAAAACATGACCGGGAATATTATACTGGATTCTTAGGACCGGTAGGAATCAACCAGGATTTACAATTATTTGTAAATTTACGGTGCATGAAAATATTGGATGATGGCCTGGCTCTTTTCACGGGTGGAGGAATTACAGCAGATTCTGATCCATTGGAAGAATGGCAAGAAACAGAAATTAAAACCGGTACTTTATTATCAATTATAAACCAGGTGAAATGAAATTTCACTCCAAGCAACATATAATAGACCTTGCAGCACTTTCTTTTAAAAAAGGGGTCTCTCTTGTAGTTATATCCCCTGGTTCAAGGAATGCACCCTTGATTAAATCTTTTTTTTCAATTTTCAAGGATAAATGTATAAGCATCCCCGACGAACGAGTGGCCGGGTATGTTGCTTTAGGAATGGCACAACAAACTAATTCTCCTGTCGTGCTTATTTGCACATCAGGAACAGCGGCTTTGAATTATGGCCCAGCTTTGGCAGAAGCCTATTATCAACATATCCCACTGGTTGCCATTACGGCCGATAGGCCGAGAGCCTGGATCAACCAGCAAGATAACCAGTCCATCAAGCAAGATAACTTATTCATCAATTTCATCAAGAGAAGTTTCCAATTCCCCGGCACCATAAAAAACGAAGAAGATTTGTGGTTTGCAAACAGGTTAGCAAACGAGGCTTTCAATGTATGTATGGAACCATTGGAAGGGCCGGTACATTTAAATGTTCCCCTATCTGACCCCCTTTACGAACCTTTGCCAAACCCTTCAAAGGGATTAAAAACAATCAACAAAATTGATCCTTGTAATGAATTTGTTTTACCCCGAGAATACCGGGAAGAATGGAACAATGCCGAAGGAATATTAATTATTCATGGAGCTAGTGCTCCAGGGGAAATGCTAAATACTGCCTTACAGGAATTATCTTTAGATAAGAGGGTAGTCGTTTTGGCTGAAAACATAGCTAACTTGAATGTTCCGTTAAGTATTTCAAGGATAGATTTTCTTTTGTCCAACATGGAGAAAAATGAATTGCCAAAACCAAACTTGGTGATATATAGTGGGGGACAGGTAGTATCCAAGTACCTGAAAACATATTTGCGGGAAATTCATGATGTGATTGGTTGGAGAATTGGAAATGATGAGAATATCATTGATACATACCAGTTAACGACTAGAATTATAAAGGTTTCACCATACCAATTTTACCAGTCTTTATTGTTGTTGCCTTTGAATACTGGCAAGAAAAATTATCAAAATGATTGGAATCATGCCACTGGGAAAATTTTTCCAAAATTAAATAAAGTATTGGAAGAAACTTCTTTTTCAGATATTCATGCTTTAAAAATTATTTTGGAAAATTTAGATCGAGATTATATTGTCCAACTTGGGAACAGTGGCACTATCAGGTATTCTCAATTCTTCGAAAAAGATGAATTATTCACGTATTATTCCAACCGCGGGGTTTCCGGTATTGATGGGTGCTTGTCTACTGCAGTTGGAGCTGCAATGGCGAGTGATAAAGAAACATTGGTTATCCTGGGGGACATAAGTTTTATCTATGATTCAAACGGCTTGTGGAATAACAAACTACCTTCCAAGTTGAAAATTGTAGTGCTCAACAATAGGGGAGGAGGGATTTTTCATCTCTTGGACGGACCATCGGGGGAAGAGTCATTCGTTCCATTTATTGAAGCATATCATAGAGTCGATATAAAAGCGCTTTGTAAGGCATTTAATATTGGATATTTTAGTGCTTCAAACGAGAAGGAGTTGAAACTTCTATTACCTAGTTTTACCGAAAGTAAAGGATCAGCCGTTTTATTAGAAGTTTCAACAAGTTCCAGCAATAATAAAACTGTATACAATCGTCTTTTAAACAAGTAATATATTTTCCCTTTTCAAAAATTTAAGATTTTAAAAAATCAAATTTAAATGTAACTTTAGAGTTTCTTAATTAACGGTATACACGGAATATATTTCGTTTTTCATTTTTAATATAGAGAAGTAATGAGTAAAAGAAATTGGGAAACCATAAAACAATTTGAAGAGATAAAATTTGAATTTTTTGAAGGAATAGCCAAAATAACAATTAATAGACCCAGGTATAGGAATGCTTTTACCCCCGATACCACGAAAGAAATGTGTGAGGCTATGGTTTACTGCAGGGAAAGGCAAGACATTGGTACTGTTATCTTAACAGGAGAAGGGGATAAAGCCTTCTGTAGCGGGGGAGATCAAAAC
>CAZOSQ010000282.1:0-5132 GCA_964582245.1 uncultured Bacteroidales bacterium
AATTAATTATTCGATACACTCTTTTAAGAACCATTCCTTAATATAAAAATATGAAGATATTCAGGTTTGCAAATAACGAGTTTTTTCTATTGTTACTGGTTGTCCCAGTACTTATATTTATTTTTTATTATGCTTTTTACAAGAAAAAACAAGCAATAAAAAAATTTGGTAATCCCGATTTGATTCTAAAATTAATGCCAGAGGCTTCATTTTTTCGTGGAGCATTCAAATTTTGGATATTGATTTTTGCCATTATATTTGTTATACTGGCCATTGTACGTCCCCAATTTGGTTCCAGGTTAAAAGAAGTAAAACGCAAAGGAATTGAAATAGTAATAGCCTTGGATGTATCTAATAGCATGTTAACCCAAGATATCAAACCCAATCGTTTGGAAAGAGCCAAACAGGCTATTTCCAAGTTATTGGATAAATTAAGAAATGATAAAATTGGATTAATTGTATTTGCGGGTGATGCCTATGTCCAAGTTCCCATCACCATGGATTATGGGGCAACAAAAATGATGCTTGCCAGTGTCAATACGAATATTGTTCCTAAGCAAGGAACTTCTATAAGTTCAGCTATTGATTTAGCAATGAAATCTTTTACCCAAAACAATGAAGTTAACAAGGCAATTATTATCATTACTGATGGAGAAAACCATGAAGATAATGCCATAGAAATGGCTCGTGAAGCTAGGAAGAAAGGGATATATGTCTATACCATTGGAATTGGTTTACCGGCAGGAAAACCAATTCCATTTACCAATGAATATGGCCAACAAAGTTTTCGAAAAGATAAAAATGGAAATGTAATTATCAGTAAACTAAATGAACCAATGCTTGCTGAAATTGCTCATGTGGGTGAAGGAAAATATTTTAAAGCAACTAACCTTCAGACAGGATTGAATGAATTTTTCAAACACATTGGTGATTTGGAAAAGACAGAATTTGAAGCCAAGGTATTTTCCGATTACGAGGAAAGATTTCCTTTCTTTACCTGGCTAGCAATGATATTAATTGTCATCGAGTTTTTTATCATGGAGAAAAAAAATAAACGTTTTTCAAATTTGAATTTGTTTCAAACAAAAAAGATGGATAAAAAATGAAATTTTATTGTAATAATATAAAAACCTGGGTGTTATTATCGGGATTTATTTTAATATCCTCTTGTATAAATAAGGATAATTTTTATATACGCAAGGGTAACAAGGATTATCATGAACAATCTTATCAAGAAGCTGAAAAAAATTATAAAAAAGCCATTGATCCTGAAATAAAAAATTATAAGGCTTATTTTAATCTTGCCAATGCCCATTACAAGCAACTAGATATTGTTAAATCAGACAGTATTTATAAAATATCCATTGATTCTTCCTTATCAAGTACCATATTATCTGATGTTTATTATAATTTGGGGAATTCCTTATTGATGCATTATATAATGGATGATTCACTTTTCACCAGGATTGAAAAGGAACCACAGTCCATAAGGAACTTCATTATGAAAGATTCACTTTCTAACAAAATGAATGCCTTGATTAAGGAAAGTATAGAATCTTTTAAAAATGCTTTAAGAAATAACCCGGAAAATGATGATGCTAGGTATAACCTTGCCTATGCACAGCATTTGCTTCCAAATGTACCCGGTGGCGGAGAGCAGGATAAACAAAATAAAAAAACAATCCCATCTGAATATGCTAAAAAACTAAAAAATACTGCAGATTCCTTGAATAATGAGTATTATTTCAATAGTGCGCTGGAACTAATGCAAGAAGGATTAAAAATTGATACCACTGTGAAAGCATTTCAAAAATATATACAACGAGTAGATGAAGTAACAAATATTGATACAATTCAACCATGAACAAATTAATTGGCTTTTTACTTTTTATATTTTTTATTTTCAATGGTTTACATGCCCAAGAACCTTCGGTGGAAGAATATTTTAATAGGGCAGCAAACCGGTATATAAAAGAAAATAATATTGAAGCTCTTCGGATTATTGAAAATGGACTCAAAATAGATCCCTCGAATCAAAAACTTTTAGATTTAGCCGAATTGATCATGAAGCAAAATGAAAAACAACAACGTCCTCAACCTAAGCCCCAGCAAAATGATAAAAAAGAAGAGGATAAAAAAGAAGAAAAAGAAAAAGAAAAAGAAAAAAATGATCAATCAAAAGATCAGGAAAAAGAAGATAAAAAGGAAAAACCGGCTCCAATGGAAATTTCTCCCAGCGATGCGGAAAGAATGTTAAAAGCAATTGAAAATGAAGAAAAGGAATTACAAAAAAAATTGAAAGAAAAGAAGGCTCGAGCCAACAAGCAATACAATGAGAAAGAATGGTAAAAGGTGGATATAAAAAGAATTAAATACTTTTAGGAATGTATAAAGCAGTCTATAAAATTATATATATTATTTTTTTCCTTCCCGGGATCTTTCTCCATGGGCAGGATATAAAATTTTCTGGTTCCGCTCCAAGGGTTGTCAAAACCGGTGAGAGATTCCAGTTATCTTATGAAGTAAACGCAAAGGTTAATCAGTTTATACCTCCCGATTTAAGCCAATTCGATGTAATAGGAGGTCCTAGCCAATCTCACAGCAGTAGTTTTCAATATATTAATGGCCAATCAATCCAGAATATATCAACTAGCTATTTTTACCATCTTGTTGCTTCCAAGGAAGGAAAAATAACGATTCCGCCTGCAAAAATTAAAGTTAAAAATAAAACACTGGAATCTAATTCAATAACCATAGAAGTGGTAAAAGGAAATGCGGCAACAAATTCTCATGGAGGAAACACAAACAATTCAACTACAGTAAAGGGCGATAATAAAGATGTTTTTATTAAAATATTTTTGAATAAAAATAAAGTTTTTATCGGGGACCAGGTAATAGCAACTTTTAAATTATATTCAAAGTACCCGATAAGAAGGTTATTAAATCCTGATCCTCCCGGTTTTAATGGTTTTTTTAAGGAAGATATATCAGAAAAGGGACAAATAGCATTGGAAAGAGAGAATATAAATGGGCAGAATTATTATGTTGCTAAATATGATCAATATGTATTATATCCTCAAAAATCTGGTGATCTAGTTATTGGAGAGACTGGTCTTTCATGTATAGTAAGTAAGCCTTATAGTCATCCTTTCTGGGGTACCATGTATAAAGAAGTTGAAGAAAAAGCTAAAAGTAAAAATAATACCAGTATAAAAGTTTTGCCTTTACCCCCGGGCAGACCTGGTTCTTTCCAAGGGGCAGTTGGCAAATTCCAAATGGAAGCCACGGTGGATAATAACCAAGTAAAAACAAATGACCCGGTTGTTTTGAAGATAAATATAAAAGGAAATGGAAATTTGAATCTTTTAGAAATTCCTAATGTTAAATTCCCCCCGGATGTCGAGGTTTTTGAACCGGAAGTAAAAGTAAATGTAAAAAATACAATAAGTGGTTCAACGGGTTCAAAATCATTTGAATATGTTCTTGTTCCCCGTTATGCCGGTGAATATACCATACCGCCAATAGAATTTTCATATTTTGATATTGCTTCTAAATCCTATAAAACAATAAAATCAGATGAATTTAGATTAACCGTGGAAAAAGGTGAAGAAGGCGGTGGAGAGATGGTAGTAACTGGACCAGGTAAACGGGATATCAAATATATTAGCCAGGATATCAAGCATATTAAAACAAAACCTTTTTCCTTGTATAACAGGAATCTAATATTTTTTGGTTCTCTAAATCATTATTTATTTTATCTTATACCGCTGGGAATCTTTTTGGCTGGGGTTGGGCTTACAAGAAACAGGATAAAAAGAAATTCAAATGTAAAACTTGTTCGAAATAAAAAAGCAAATAAACTAGCAAGAAAAAGGCTACAAGTTGCTCATTCTGCTCTTAAAAACAATCAAATAGAAAAATTTTACGAAGAAACTTTAAAATCCATGTGGGGATATTTAAGTGATAAACTCGGTATTCCCATATCAAGCTTGTCAAAGGAAAAAGCCGGTGAAGAATTAATTGCGGGAGGAATATCTAAGGATATAGTGGATAAATATAATGAATTGATCGATAACTGCGAATTTGCACGGTATGCTCCTGCAAGTGATAAAGTTGAGCCGAGTGCTTTTTACGAGGAAGTGGTCAATACATTAAGCAAAATTGAACAAAACATGAAAAAAACATAATAAAATATATTTCACGCGGTAAAAGCGTGTATTCTTATTTTAATCTAAAATTAATTAAGATGAATGTTAAAAAAATTATATATTTAATTCTAGGTTTATTTATTTCATTAATCCCGGTGAAAGCATCCTTGCAAGATAGTATAGAGGTGGGTAATAAATTATATTCAGAAGGAAAATTTAATGAGGCTATTATTACATATGAAGAGGTATTAGACGCTGGATTTGAAGCTGCCGAATTATACTATAATCTTGGAAATGCATACTTTAAGTTGAATGACTTACCCCGGGCATTGGTTAATTATGAAAGAGCATATCTTTTAAAACCCAATGACGAAGAAATACAGAATAACCGAAACCTAGCGAGCACTTACGTAGTAGATGAATTGGAAGAGGTTCCTGTTTTATATATACAGGAGCTATATTTAAACATTATATCTATATTTTCTTCTAATACATGGACGATTACCAGTATAATTTTTTTCATGATATTTTTATTTTCCTTTTTTCTTTTTCTTTTTTCTAATAATATTTTGGCGAAAAAAATATTCTTTATTTTGGGTATTATAGTTTTTATTTTTTCTATCACGAGTTACTTGTTTGCAAGAGAACGGTATAAACAAGTATATGAAAATAGGGGGGCTATTGTCCTTTCACCTAGTGTAACAGTTAAAAGTGCACCGGGAGTTTTAGGTAAAGATTTATATATTTTACATGAGGGAACAAAAGTTAAAGCTATAAAAAGTGATAAAGAGTGGGTTGAAATCAAACTTCCAAACGGGAGCACTGGATGGTTAAAATCTTCTGATATAATTAAAATAGCGAAAGAAAACTCCTAAAAATTAGAATATACATGGTTAGTTTCGATCGGGGAGAAATTGTTTCAAACCGGTATGATGTTGATAAAAAGATATACAGGTTAAAAATATCAATGATAAACTTTAACTA
>CAZOSQ010000283.1:0-5121 GCA_964582245.1 uncultured Bacteroidales bacterium
ATGCAATCTAGTTCGCCAAAAGCAATTGCTCAAGGCAAAAAGCTTTTCCGTGAGATGAATAAACATATTGTCAATGATGAGGTTATTAAAAAGACAGTAGATATTATTACCCAATTGAAAATTTCAAGTGATGCAAAAAAAAGAATGAGTGCATTTTTGAAAAGAAAAGAAAGGGTGAAAAATTATAATAACAGTTAATCATATACTTTGAAAAAATAACACCAGGCGTTGGTTTTATTCCGAGGGAAAGTTAAAAATTATAATAAAAATAAAATAAAATATAATACACATGGAGCATACAGCATTGGCTCATCCATTATTAAATGATGAACACCAGGTTTTAAGAGCAAGAATTAGACAGTTTGCAGAAACACAGGTGAAACCTTTAGCGGCAGATTTAGATGAAAATGCGGAATTTTCTGTAGATCTGACAAAAAAAATGGGAAAAGAAGGGTTACTTGGTCTCATGGTTCCCCAAAAGTATGGGGGACAAGGTAAAGACACTTTATCATATGTTCTCGCTCTTGAAGAATTGGCCAGGATTGATAGTAGCCAGGCAGCAACAATGGCTGCTCATAACTCTTTAGGTTTGGCTCCAATTTTAAATCATGGTACAAAAGAACAAAAGGAATATTTTTTACCCAAGTTGATGTCTGGTGAAAAATTATGGGCCTTTGGAATTACTGAAGATTCAGCCGGTTCTGATATCTCGGGGGTGAAGACCCGTGCATCATTGGAAGGGGAATATTGGGAGATAAATGGTTCCAAGAAATATATCACCAATTCGGCCTCGGAATGTGCGGCAGGTATAACCTTATTAGTCATAACCGGTACTACTGATGATAATAAGAACGAGTTGTCTGCCATCCTTCTTGAACGTCCCTTGGAAGGCTATGAAACTAAAAAAATTACCAATAAATTAATGTGGCGTGCCGTTGATACTGGTGAGATTCATTTTACAAAATGCCGCGTTCCCAAGGAAAATTTATTGGGAGAAAGGGGGCAAGGAGCAAGAATTATGCTAAAAACACTTGATGCGGGAAGGCTTTCTATTGCAGCTATTGGGCTTGGATTAGCACAAGGTGCTTACGAAATGGCCCTCGAGCACGCCAAAAAAAGAAAGCAATTTGGAAAAGTAATAGGCAGTTTTCAAGGTGTTTCTTTTAAACTTGCCGAGATGGAAGTAAAACTAGAACTGGCTAGGAACACCCTTTATAAAGCTTGCTGGCAAAAGGATAACCATATGCCTTTTTCAAAAGAAGCAGCTATTTCAAAATTGTATTGCTCGGAAATAGCCAGGGAAATTGCAGATGAAACCGTCCAAATCTATGGAGCCCGGGGATTAATGAAAGATTGGGCTGTTGAACGGTTTTACAGGGATCAAAGAATTTTACAAATTGGTGAAGGAACATCGGAAATTTTAAAATTATTAATTTCAAGGCAAATAATGTTATGACCAACAGGAAGGATGACCATATTGCATTGGCATTGAAATCACGCATCGGAATGGCTGTCAAGGATGAAAGATTTGATTACGAGCCTTTCATGAGCCCCCATCCCGGGGATGATCCAGGAGCTTTTAATTTTCTTGGTAAAAAGATGAAGGTTCCCATTTGGATATCAAGTATGACGGGTGGGACAGGAAAAGCAGAAGCAATTAACCAAAACCTGGCCAGGGCATGCCATGAATTTGGAATTGGCATGGGATTGGGTTCATGTCGTATACTGATGGAAGAAGGAAATAATTTTCAAAGCTTTAATTTAAGGCACATCATTGGAGATGATTTACCCTTTTACGCAAACCTTGGGATTAAACAAGTTGAAAATGCCATTGTAAAAAATGATATCATGCCTATTCTTGAAATGATTGATCAATTGCAAGCCGATGGATTAATTATTCATGTAAATCCCTTACAGGAATGGATTCAGGTAGAAGGTGATAGAATTAATTTACCCCCCCTGGAAACCATAAAATCTTTCATGGAAAAAACCAATACGAGGATTATTGTGAAGGAGGTTGGGCAGGGATATGGTCCCGAAAGCATCAAGGAATTGTTGAAGCTCCCCCTCGAAGCAATGGAACTTGCCGCTTTTGGTGGAACAAATTTTGCCCGGGTGGAATTAAACAGGAGCAATGAAATTAAACAAAAATTATTGGAACCTTTCTCATTGGTAGGTAATCATTTAGATCAAATGATTCGAGACATTAATCATTTCGTTGAACAATCCAAGGATGAAGTGAAATGTAAATCTGTTATAGTTTCCGGGGGGATAAAGAATTTTTTAGATGGTTATTATTACATGGAAAAATGCTCGTTACCTTCCATTTACGGACAGGGATCAGCATTTCTTCAGTACGCTAGCAAAAGTTATGGTGAATTAAAAGAATTTATTGAATACCAGGTTAGCGGCTTAAAAATTGCTTCTGCATTTTTACGTGTAAAAGATTAATAAACATTCTTTTTTAAGAACAATTTAATAGAATCAAAATACACGGTATTTAATGATTTACCATTAATGATGCCCTTCAATAAAAATAGTGTCGTACCTATTTTAGATTATTACATCACGTTTAATATTGAGAATAGAACAATTAATTTGATTGGCACCTTCCCATCAAAAGATTATCATTGACCTGGCACAAGTGTAATGTCAATGATAATCGATCGGATGATGTATTACAATTTTTTAATTGTGGCAACTGCAAGATGGGCCACAAGAAGCTTCTTTTTCATATTCAGCCCTGCTTAAACTTGTTTCGGTGGGGTGTCTTTCATATTTCCAAGCATCAATTCCACCAATTAACTCGATTACTTTAAATCCTAGTTTGGATAATTTATATGCACCCTTGGTTGATGCATTGCAACCAAAACCATCACAATATGTGACATAGGTTTTTTCTTTATCGAAATTTTTCACAGATTCCTCGTTCATAAGACCATTAGGAAGATTTATTGCTCCCTTTATGTGTTCCATCTTATACGCTCTTTCTGAACGTGTATCCACGATCACGTATTTACTTTCATCTTTTTTAAGCTCCTTGTTCAAATCGCATGCATCCATTTCAAATTGCAATTTTGCACCAAAAAAATCAACTGCATTCATATCATTAAATTTTAAATTTGACCTGTAGTTTATAATACGAAAATATCTTTAATCTTTTATTAAAGATTATGTAAATTTAGTCTAAATAAATTAAATAAGAAAATAATAAACGATTCCCGTTTTTTTTTATTGTCCCTGCTTTCCCTGTTCCTGTTTAATCCTGATGAACCTAAGGACGTATAATGACAAGGCAGAAAAAGAAGATATTATCACGAGCAGGAAAATAATGGTTTTCCTGTCAATCATCAAACCGTCCCCGATTCCAGTTAAAAATTTAACCAGGGAGAAAACCCCCAATATAAATGTTAAAACTACGGTCACATGTGAAATAACCCGGTTATTGGATTTCATGGCCGGGGTCATAAATATTAATATGATTCCGAAAAAAGCAGGAATTAAAGCGGTAATTTGAAAATCGTTTGCTTCAAAAAATCTTGCCAGGAACCCGAAGATTCCCAATATGATCAGTAAGATGGAATAGAATAAGTTAACCAAATGTGCATTGTTTCTCATGATTCTTAATTTTTGCTCTTAAACAAAATTTTGATCATTGTGTTCGAAGTCCTCATGAAATTTACCAGGTTTGATGTAAAATACCAATATTATTAACTTATTGATAAAGAACAACAAAACCGTTTTTAAACGTTTACAAACGGTTATAAACGCTTATAAATAATTATTATACGGGTAACTTAAAGATCCCCGTTTTTCTTTGCAGGGTCATTCGTGATAAAATTAAATCGATGTTCAACTTAATAAAAATTTAAACTATGAAAAATGTCAACAATGTTCAATTAATCGGGAGGTTAGGAAAAGACCCTGTAATTAAAAAATTAAAGGAGAATAAGACACTTGCTAAATTCACTCTTGCTACTACGGAAGTTTTTACAACAAAAAATGGAGAAAAAAAATTTCTAACCCAATGGCATCATGTGACTGCATGGGGAAGAACTGCATTCCTGGTTGAAAGGTTCCTGCAAAAAGGTAAGTTAATTGCATTGGAAGGCAGGGTGGTGAATAGATCCTGGTCCGATAAAAAGGGAAAAACCCATTACATAACTGAAATTGTTGCCAATGATTTGGTCATGGTAAATTGAAGATAGGTTTTTTGATTTCTCCAGCTTGATTGTTTGCTTAAAACCCCTTGATCCATGCAGGATCAAGGGGTTGTTCAATGAAAAAAGTGGAATGATAATCTTATTCAATTCGATAGAACAATTTGAAGATATTGTCGTAAAAAAAAGTACTTGTTTCGAAAAAATACGGGTAAACTCGTTATAAATTAAAACAAGAACACAAGGTTTTCTCGGTTTCGATACATGGTTTGTTTCAGGTATCAATATGCAAATTGGAAATAATTATTCAAATACAGGAAAGATTTAAATATTCAAAATGACCAAGGTGGTAAGAGATTCAAATATTCAAATTTAATAATATCTTATGGAACATCCATGATATGATTAAAAATCACAAACAAAGATGAAAATAACCTTCATGGATGTTCCATGTGACCTTAATATAAAATTATTTACACATGAAAGAATTAAAAATAGAGAGTGTTAAGGATAAGCCTTTTCAGCCGGCAGTAGATTTTTCTCCCACTACTGGAGAAATGGAGATTTCCGGGGAATCATACATGGATAATGCAGACATGTTCTATGAGCCACTTTTGAACTGGATCAAGGAATATGTACCCCATGCAAGTAACCATGTGAATCTTAGTATTCGTCTACATTATTTTAATACGAGCACTTCTAAATACCTTTAAAAAATGATCAGGATTTTAAAAAATCATGAAAAAGAAGGTGGATCAGTTTCAGTGGTTTGTTATTATGATCCTGAAGATGAGTTCATGCGAGATGAAGTGGAGGATTTTATCTTGGAAACTGGTATGCATATAGCATTAAAACCCATGTGAAAGTACGACATTTACTCACGAAATTGAATTGAACAGGATTTATTATTATGAAACATCCATGTTTACAAAACACAAACACATTTATAAAAAAATCATTA